>CAZGYL010000001.1:0-36201 GCA_964529985.1 uncultured Planctomycetia bacterium
CAGCCCGGAGAGGGCCGCCCGCTTCGACCAGGCCCGCAAAGAGTTCTGAGTGTCGTCATGCCGGCCCACTACTGCTTGCAAGGGAGATGACCAACGCTTCGAGCTCCCCGGTGTCTTCGAAGTCACTGTGACGGTTACGGACGACGACGGTCTTAAGGGGTCGGACAGCGTCACGATACGCGTAAGGTTGCGCGAGTCTATCGGCGATACGAACGGAGACAGGCGCCTTGATATAGGCGATGCGATTTATCTTTTGGGTTATCTCTTCGCCGGAAGCGATCCTCCTGCGTGCAGTGAGCCTTACGATTGCGCCGATGCGAACGGAGACGGGAAGATCGACATAGGCGATGCGATTTACCTGCTCCAATATCTTTTTGCGGGCGGCCCTCTCCCGGGAGGAGGTGGATAATTCCCGAAGTGGGTTCCGCTTCCTTGCTCATAACAACGCCCGCACGTAGGATGGGGCCGTTACTGCAACCTCGGCACTCTGCGGAACCACCGGGAGGATTGAACGTGCAAAAATTCGGCGATCTCCAGGGTCGGTGCTTCGGTACGGCCGTGAACCTCGTTGTGCTTCTTATTCTACTGTGCGCCGCCGGGCTTTTCGCCGCCGGGGTGCAGGACCTGAGCCGGAGTGAGCTGGCCGCTCTTCTGGAGAAAAAGGCCGCCTCTTATCGGCCTCCTCCTGAAGCAACGAAGGTCTTGCCGTTTGATCCTGCCGGCTGGAAGACAAACAGCGATTACGCTCCGATCGGTGATCCCCGAGCGAAAAAAGGGGGGCGACTCACAAGCACATGGCAGGCGTTTCCTCCGAATCTGAGGACCGACGGGCCGAACAGCAATCTCCTCCAAACACGGCTCTTGCACAGCCTCATCTATGAAAGTTTGTTGGGGCTTCACCCTGATACCCTGCAGTTTATTCCACAACTCGCCACGCACTGGTGGATCTCAAAGGACAAGAGGACTTTTCGGTTCCGCCTCAATCCCAAAGCACGTTTTTCAGACGGGAGCGAGGTTACCGCGGACGATGTTTTTTGGTCTTTCTGGCACCTTACCCAAGAAGACAGGCGTGATCCATACAATGTTTACCTTTTCGGAGGAAGCTTCGATCCGCCGAGAATTATAGACAAGTACACAGTGGAGGTCCACACAAAGAAGCTGAACTGGCGTCTCTTCCTCTACTTCGCAGCAGGCATGTACATATTCCCTGCGCAGTACATAAAGGTAAGCGGGGACGAGTATCTGGCCGGGTATCAATGGCGGTTCATTCCGGGCTCAGGCCCTTACACCATGCTTTCGGGAGATCTCAAGAAGCCCACCAGTCTTACACTTACACGGCGCGGGGACTGGTGGGCTCGCAGCGAGAAATGGGCCAGGGGGCTTTACAATTTCGATAAGCTGCGCTTTGTGGTCATTATGGACCGGGATCTTGAGTTTGAAAAATTCAAGCATGGAGAACTCGACTACTTCTTTGTCAGGAAAGCGCAGCGCTGGGCCGAGGAATGCGATTTCGAGGCCGTGCGCAAAGGATGGGTGAAAAAGCGTTGGATCACCACGGAAGCGCCTCAAGGGTTCTCCGGCTTTTGCTTCAACATGCGCAAGCCGCCTTTCAACGACAGAAGGGTGAGACTCGCCTGGGCGTATCTTTTCAATCGGAAGAAGCTCATGGAGAAGCTGTTTTTCAACCAGTACCAATATATAGATTCGTATTACCCGGGGCGCATATGGGCGAATCCGACGAATCCGAAAATCAGGTACAATCCACGGAAAGCCGCAAGGCTGCTTGAGGAAGCCGGCTATAAGCGCAGGAACAAGCAGGGGATCCTTATCGGACCGGATGGAAAGCCGTTTGAGGTGACGCTCGAATACGGCTTCGAGGATCTCAAGAGGATCTTCACCATCATAAGGGAGGATTACGAGAAAGCGGGTATCAGGATAAATTTGAAGCTTATTGATCCGCGCACTCTGCTGAAGAAGAAAATGCAGCGTGAATTCACTGTGGTATATCAAAACTGGGGAGGGCTTTTGTTTCCGAACCCCGAATCTTCTTGGCTTTCCGATCTTGCGGACAAGCCCAACACGAACAACCTGCCGGGATTCAAGAACCGGCGCGTTGACCGTTTGTGCCGCCTTTATAACGTGTGCTTCGACCAGAAACGCCGCGTTAGAATCATCCGCGAAATAGACAAGCTGATCTTCAATGAGCATCCCTATGCCCTGGGCTGGTACAGCAATCGGGTGCGCTTGCTTTACTGGGGGCGTTTCGGGCACCCGGCGACGTACTTTTCAAGAATCGGGGACGAGAGCGATATTTTGAGCATGTGGTGGTACGATCCGGAGAAAGCCCGCCGGCTTGAGAGCGCCATGCGTTCGGGCCGGTCTCTGCCTCAGGGGACTGTGGAAGTTGATCCGTGGAAAGCGGGGGAGCAACGCACGGGCGAGCGGCCCTGAGGGGGTGCGATGCACGGAATGGTTTCCTATTTCATACGCAGAATTCTGCTTGTTCCGGTCACTTTCGTTTGTATCACCTTTCTGGTTTACGCGGTCCTGAGACTGACGCCGGGCGGGCCCATCGAACAGGCGATCCTGCGCATGCGCTTGGCGGCGCAAGGTGAAGCCGGGCTGGGTGCCGCCGGACTCACCGGAAGCGAGCTGCAGCTTACGGAAAAAGAGCTTGAATCCCTGCGGAAGTATTATCACCTCGACCGATCCATACCGATCGGTTATTTGATTTGGCTGGGGCTTTGGCCGCAGGAGGACGGCCGTTTTTCAGGGATTCTCCAGGGTGACTTCGGCACTTCGAACGAGTTGAACGAACCTGTGCTTCAGGTCATAGCATCGAAATTCCCGATATCGCTTTACTTCGGCTTGATCGGCTACTTTGCGACATGGGCTGTTTGCGTGCCGCTGGGTATCCTCAAGGCGCTTAAACACCGCACGGCGCTCGATACGATAACCTCTGTGGCTGTGTTTTTCGGGTACGCCGTCCCGGGTTTTGTTGCATGCCTGCTTCTCATGGTGGGGGTGGCCGCCATTCCGACGCCGAGCGGCGAACCCCTTCTGCCGCTGGGGGACTTCCGCCCTCCTGACTGGGACGCGCGATGGGCTGCGGGTGATTTTTGGTACTGCATAACAAGTCAGATACGGCATACGATAATCCCGGTCATTGGTTATCTGATCGGCGGCTTCGCAACCATGACGATCCTCATGAAGAACTCGCTGCTTGAAAATCTCGGTGCGGACTACGTGCGTACGGCTTTTGCCAAGGGCCTCACCGAACGGCGTGTAATCTTTCTGCATGCACTACGCAACTCACTTATCCCGATTACAGCCGGGATCGGACATGCCCTCGGATTGCTCTTCGCCGGATCTTTTCTGATAGAGAAGACCTGCAACATCCACGGCATGGGGCTTCTGGGCTACACCTCGCTTCTTGCGCGGGACTATCCGGTGATAATGGGAATATTGGTCTTCCTGGTCCTTATCCGCCTGACGGGCAACATCATCTCCGACCTTGTTTGGGCGGCGATCGATCCCCGAATACGCTTCGGGACGTAAGGAGGGATCGTGGTGCGCCTTCTTGTTTCGGTGGGGGTTTTGGTCGGAGGGTATCTCCTTACCGTTAAGATGATCCCGGCTCTTGTAGTGCGCACCGGACGGCTGCTTGGGTTTCGAATGGAGCTGAACCCGGTGACCCGCAAGCGGCTCGCCCGTTTCAGGAGGATCCGCCGCGGTTACTGGGCTTTTGTAACAATAAGCACATTCTATGTGATCTCCCTTTTCCTTGAGCTGCTTGTAAACGACAAGGCGCTGATCATCTACTACAACGGCAAGGTGGCCTTCCCGGCTGTTGCACAATGGCTGAGCACGGTTCTTCCCTTTGTTGAAATCCCAAGTTACGTGAAGAATTCGGATTTCGGACTTGTCGGCGAGGAGCCCGTTGACTTCCGCCTCTACAGGCGTTACTGCCTCAACCCCGAGCTGCTCCGTTTTGAACTCAAGAAGCGGAAAGCGGAGTTGGAAAAGCAGCGCGAATCCCTGAAAGAACGGGGAGAGGCGCCGAGCAAACCCAAGCCCGTGCCCAAACCGCCGCCTTTTGCGGAGCCCGAGCCTTCGCCGCCTCCCCCCGGCGCTTCCCCTCGGGAGCGCAAAGCGTATGAGGCTGCACACGCTGAATGGGAAAGGCGGCGCGATGCCTACGAAGAAGCCCGGCTTGACGCCATCCTCGCATACGACGAGTATCAGGACGCTCTCCGCAGGTGGCAGGACTACCAACTCGACCTGAAAGTACTCAAAGATTTGGAAGCGGAAGTCCGGAAACTCACGGAAGCGTACGCGGGCTTCAAAGAGGGGAAGGCATGGGTACTTTTGCCTCTTTATCCTTATGGGCCTGAAGATCCGTTGCTTGACCTTCCGGGCAAGCCTCCGTACAGTCCTTCCTGGTGGCCGTACTTGAAGGCTTTCCTTACCGGACGGCCTCTCCCACGGGATCCTGAAGCGCGCGCGGCGCAGAAAATTCTGCCGCCGTGGTCACACCCGCTCGGCACCACGGATAACGGTTTGGACGTGGTGCCTCAGGTTTTGTACGGCTTCCGCATCGCCGTAACGTTTGCGGTTCTTGTAGCTCTGCTCGGGTACGCGGTGGGGGTTGTAGTCGGCGGGATCATGGGATACTACGGCGGGTGGACCGACATCCTGGTGCAGAGATTCATCGAGATTTACGGTTCCATTCCGTTTCTTTACACGATAATGATTCTCGCATCGATCACGCAGCCGGGTTTCTTTCTGCTTGCCGGAATGCTTGTCATCCTGCGCAGTTGGCTCGGTATTACGTATTACGTCCGGGGCGAATTTTACAGGGAGAAGGCAAAGGACTACGTGCAGGCCGCCATTGGAACGGGTGTTTCCGATCGGAAGATCATGGTCAAGCATATTCTTCCGAATGCGCTGGTTCCGGTGGTTACCTACGCTCCCTTTGATGTCGTCTCCTATATGCTGGTCTTGGTCTCACTGGATTATCTCGGCTTCGGACTGCCGCCTCAGACTCCCAGTTGGGGATACCTGCTTGAGCAGGGGAGGCGCTACGTGACGTCCTACCAACACCTTATTTTGGTACCGACGATCGCGCTGGCCGGAACACTTTTCTGCGTTGTGGTTGTGGGGGAAGCGATCCGAGAGGCTTTCGACCCGAAGGTTTATTCCCGCTTGAGGTGACCGATGGCCGAGGGGCCCCCGTTGCTTGAGGTACACGACCTGAAGGTATACTTCGACGTCGAAGGCCGCACCGCCAAGGCGGTCGACGGCGTGGATTTTTCGATAATGCCCAATGAGGTCTTCGGTCTTGTGGGGGAATCGGGATGCGGCAAGTCGGTCAGCGCTCTTGCGATTCTCCGGCTGATACCCGATCCTCCCGGAAGGATCGTGGGAGGGCGTATCCTCTTCAGAGGACGAGATATCCTGCAGCTGCCGCTCAACGAGGTAAGGGCTTTGCGCGGCAGAGACATAAGCATGATTTTCCAGGAACCGATGACGGCTTTGAATCCCGTCTTCAGTGTCGGGTTTCAACTGCGGGAATCGGTGAAGCGGCAGCGCGGAGGGCTTTCAAGAAGACAGGCCGACAGGAAGGCTGTAGAGCTCTTGCGGTCGGTCGGGATTCCGGACCCCGAGCGGCATCTTAAGAGTTACCCGCACCAACTTTCAGGCGGCATGCGGCAGCGCGTCATGATTGCAATGGCGCTTGCCGGGGACCCGAAATTGCTGATAGCGGATGAACCTACAACTGCGTTGGATGTCACGATTCAGGCCCAGATCCTGGAGCTTATCCTTTCGGTACGCGAGCGTTCCGGCTCAATGGCCGTATTGCTTATAACGCATGACCTTGCGGTGGTTGCAGAAACATGCAGCCGCGTGGCGGTAATGTACGGCGGAAAGATCCAGGAGATATCGCCCGTTGAGAGCCTTTTTGCGGAACCTCTTCACCCGTATACCCGCGGCCTCCTGCGATCGCTCCCAAGAGCCGACCACGCGCCCGGGTGCCGGCTTGAGGCCATACCGGGAGTTGTGCCTGATGCGATGGACTTCCCCTCGGGTTGCACGTTCCGTACGCGATGCCCGCTTGCCGAAACCCTGTGTGCGGAAGAAGAACCCGAGCTTATTGAGGTCATGCCGGGAAGGTATTGCCGTTGCCACAAGGTGAGTGCGGCTCCGGCGCTTCGCAGGGAGCCGCAGGGAAAACAACAGGGAACACCGTGAAAGAAGTACTTTTGGAACTCCGGGATGTCAAAATATATTTTCCCGTTTACAGCGGGGTTCTGCTGCGTAAGACAGGTGACATAAAAGCGGTGGACGGAGTTTCGCTCAAGATATACAAAGGGGAAACCTTAGGCCTTGTAGGGGAATCAGGTTGCGGAAAAACGACCCTCGGCAGGGGGATCATGGGGCTTGTGCCTGTAAGCGGCGGGTCGATCCTTTTCAAAACGACGCAAGGCAATGTCATAGATCTTGCGCCGCTTTCGCGCAGGGCGTACCGCCCGCTCCGCGCCGAGATTCAAATGATTTACCAAGACCCTTATTCCTCTCTCAATCCCCGCTGGACCGTGGACCAGATCGTGGCCGAGCCCCTTGCGGTGCACAGGCCGGATCTCTCAAAGCGCAAACGCACCGAGCAGGTGCGTTTGCTCCTGAGCAAAGTCGGGCTTACCGAGGAGCAGGCACACCGGTATCCTCACGAATTTTCAGGTGGACAGCGGCAGAGGATCGGTATTGCAAGAGCCCTTGCCACCGATCCGCGTCTTATTATAGCCGACGAGCCGGTTTCAGCACTTGACGTGTCGATCCAGGCCCAAGTCCTGAATCTGCTTCAAGATTTGCAGGATGAGTTCGACTTGACCTACATGTTCATCGCCCATGACATCTCGGTGGTTGTTTATATGGCGCACAGACTTGCGGTGATGTACCTGGGAACGCTGTGTGAGGTCGGACCGGCTCTCGAGGTCTACAAACGCCCCTTGCACCCTTACACCAAGGCTCTTATTTCAGCGGTACCTCTACCCGATCCGAGGCTCAAGCGGGCGGATCGCGTGCGCTTGGGCGGCGAAGTCCCGAGCCCACTTGCCGCTCCGGAAGGCTGCCCCTTCAGCACACGCTGTTCGGAAGCCTGCGAAGAATGTGAAAGCATTCGGCCTGAGCTCAGCGAGGTCGAATCGGGACGATTCGTCGCCTGCCATAGGGTCTCTCGGCCGAAGGCGGAACGGGAAACGGAGGCGGCGCGCTGATTGCGCTCCTACGAGAGATTCTTCACGCCGAGAAGCATTCTCCCCAGAAGCGTCCAATCGTCCAACTGTTTCTCGTCGATTCCGATTTCAGCCAGATACCCCCGGTCAAGCTCAAGCTCTCTTTCTTCCTTTGCCTTTGTTTCCTCCAGTTCGATTGCGTGGGCGAGCCAATCCGCGACATGAACCGCTGTGAGGGGCAGGAATCCCGCCGTTTTTCTTTCCGAAGGTTCATGATGGTAGAGTGCAGCCTCAACAAGTGCATGCGGTAACCCCCAAAGGCCCAGTAAGTAAGCGCCTACTTCGGAGTGGGTTGTGCCGCAAAGGGCTTTTTCAAGCTCAACGAGAGGTACTCCTTTGCGCCAGCCTTCAATGACATGGCGGTAGGTATCGGGAATCATGCAGGACAGAACGAGCTTTCCCACATCGTGAAGTAAGCCGGCGGCGAAAGATGTCTCGACGACTTCTTGTCCTGCTCCTGCAGCCCGTGCGAAAGCTTGAGAAAGTGAAGCCACTTGCAGGGAATGTTCCCTCAGCTTTTGCAATGAAACAGGCGGGTCGTGCGGAGCCCGGAAACTCTCAAAAATGGCGAATGAACAGACAAGCACCCTCGTGCGCACAAGTCCGAGCAGGGAGACCGCTCTGCCCGGATCGCTCACCTCCGACCTCAAACCGAAGAAAGCGGAGTTGACCAATTGGAGAAATTTTGCAGAAAGCGCCGGATCCTGCTTTACGCATTGAGCGATATGCGGAATTGAAGGCTCGGGCCGGTGAAGCAAGTCCAGAAGTCTCGAGTAGACTTCAGGAACGGGCGGCAGAGTTTGAAGTTCCGCTACAATATCAGCGAGCCCGGGATCGGAGATCCGCTCCCGCAGTGCCCAAAGTCCCGCCAGTGAGCTCCTCAGTTCCCGAGGAGCGGAGAACTTGGGTATGAACCTGTGGACGAGAGTGGATGACCGCAGGATATCTCCGATTCGACTGTACGATCCGTAAACCGCACGGATAGTTTCGGGCGAATGTATCAGAGCCTGTTCGAAAAGCCCAAGTCCGTTTTGGCCCGGAAGATCGAGCTCTGCAAGCAGGAGATCGTACCGCTCCGAGGAAAGTCGTTCGACGGCCTCACCCGGATCACAAGAAACGTTGACATTCCACTGGGATTCTTCGCTTCCGCGTAACGCATCCTCGACAGCCTGAGCACATTTTTTATCGCCGCTCACAAAGAGAAGTTCCATACGCCGGGTTGGTCTTTCACTTTCCATTGGTATTTCCCCCATCATGCACAGGTAAAAAAAGGGGGGCCGGAATTTCCGGCCCCTTGCGTGGTCCGTGTGCCGGGTCGTTCACCGGCTGATTATTCTGTATGGGCCAGATGCCCATTGCTTGGCGGGGGCCGGGAAGGTGGTAGGTACGCCGGCACAGCGCCCAATCCACCGAAATGGGCCGCGCGCGGCCCACCTTCCCGACTCCCGTCATGCCGGTCAGCATTACGTGCGGCGCAGCAACACGTTTCAGCGGCGCAACTCGGTCAGCCCTGCCGGCCGACTTTGGATCCCGAAGTGCGCCGCACGGACTCGTTCTTCTTTTTCTCATTCACCTCCACCAGTTGGATCTGTACGGGACCCGGCGGAGAAATCAGCACATCCCCGACTGAGACATGAGTCACCCGGCCATTGCGGGTGCCCACACAGCGGTAAACGCCTTTTACGATTCCAGGGATTATGATTCCTCCTTGCGGATCGACGATGCATTTATGAAGTTGTCTGCCTGCGGAATCCAAGATTTCCAAGAAACGCGGAGGCCGACCGGAACTCACGTTTATACGGCCTCTGACAAAAGGAGCCGGTGTGAGTTGGATCGAAATGGGACCGGCCGCGGGGACCTTAATGGAATGAAGTTCAACAGGTGCGAAGCCGTAGGCCGCAACAAGTACGTCGTAGGTTCCGGGAGGAATCCCCTGGGCCACTCCTACTCCACGTTCGACTCGAAGCGCAGCGGGTTGATAACGCGAGCTGCCCTCACGGGCATACCAGAAGTTGACCCAAGAAAACTCAGGTGCAGCGCCTTCGACCGTCAGATTGAAAACCAGGCGTGTACCTTGAGTATCGTTCTGCTCGGGAGCCGGTTTGAGAATCAGCACAACCTCTTCACCGAAGGAGTCGACCTGAATCGCTTCGCTTCTCAGCCCGGCGGCCCTTGCCATGATCAGGTGTTTTGCCTTTTCCAGGCCGAAAGCCAGGAATCCTCCCTCACCGTCGTAGAGAATATGAGTGGGGGCAACCGGCCTCCAACCGTTTGCAATGCCGGGATCGGAAACGCGCAAAACCACGCGCCCTCCCGGGACCGGCTGGCCGTTCTCGGTTATCATGCGGCCGTGGAGCTCCTCTCCTTTAGTGGCCGTACCGACCCAGGGGGTAAGTCGGGGGAGGACGACTTCGCGTTCGCCTTCGCGCGAAGCCGCCATGGTGCGGTGCAGCCACCTTACGGCATAGCGGCCTGCGGGTACTCCTTCGATTTGAAACGCGCCGTTCCTATCGGTTCGCGCAACGAAAAGCTTCGGTTCAACAAACCTGCCTATTAGGAACTCAACGTTGTTCCAGTAAGACGGGCGATCGACCGGAAATATCTTGACACTGACACCGGCTACCCCTTTCCCCTCTTCGTCTACGATCCGCCCGGCGAAAGTGCATAGTTCGTTGAGTTTAACCGCAAAAGGCTTTCCGCTTTCAATCTCGCCCGCGCGATAGAGCGTCCAGCCGGGAGCGAAACCATCCGCGCTCGCCACAAGAACCGTTTCCCAAAGCACGCACGGGGCGTGCCAGGTAAAGCGCCCGCTGGCATCCGCAACGGTTTCGCGCCAGTCTTTTGAAGCAAAAAGCCCTTTTCGTACCAGCCAACTCCAACAAACTCTCGCGAAAGGTACCGGCCTTCCTGTGGGATCCAAAACCACGCCTTCCCGAGTGAGTGCCGGTTCAAGAAGGAAAAGAACCGGACGCGATCCGGTGTCGTATGCCTGAAGCCCCACCCAGCGTGTCGCTGCGGTGAATCCAGGGCATCTGACGTCTATTCTGAAAGAAAGGAGCTCCAACGTGCGGCGGGGGGGAGCGTCCGCTCTCAAAGTAATTCGAAGCGGCGGAAGGGGCAAAACACCGCAACCGTCCGGACCTGTACGTGCGCCTTGAAGAGGGGGGCCTTCAGGTTCCGAAACCGTGATCGTTGCACCTGCAAGGCTTTCCCCGGTCTGGGCGTTCAGCACTTTAACGCCGTATGACAGGTGGTCGGGAAGCGGCAATTCGAGGGGATTCGGCAGTTCACCTTGCGAGAGAAAGGTAACGGGCGTGTAGTCCAGGTGCTGGACGTACAGTGTGAAGGAGGGGCCCCGATACGGAAGCGAAAGGCGGAACCTGCCGTTCTCGTCGGTTTGGATCTTTCCGCTCGGTCCCTCCTCCCACCGCACGGAGGCGCCGGGAATCGCCTCGCCGTCGCTCAAGCGTACGACGCGGCCTTCGAGCGTGGCCTGTTCCCCCTTTTTCCCTTCGGGTTCCTCATGCTTTTCCCCAGAAAACGGTGTGGGGGCGGGCCAGCGGTTCGCAACGGCAGGGTCGAACCGCTCGGCCTGCGGACGAGTGGTACGGCCGGCAGGGTGGGAACCCCACGAACCCGCCCACCACCAGGCGTTGAGGGCGATCACGATTACAAAGGCGCCGAGGACCAACCACTCTCGTCGCCGTGAACCCATCACTGCGTTCTCCGCACTACCGGGGTAACCAACCTCCGCTGCTGTACAAAGCCTCCGCAGATCTCCAGACTCCCTTTACGTCTTGCTTCGTTACGTCTTAACGCTGTGCACATTACTCAGTGCAGTCTTGACAGTAATCACAAGGATCCGACCAAACCGGCGTTACGTAGTGCGTCGAAGGCGAAAGGCACGGAAGATAAATGTACACTTTCGCCCACGAGCCTCTTGGATCGTCCCAGTCGAACCTTTCCGACTCCAGGCACCAGTTCACAAGCGATACGTCCGACTCAACGTCGAAACAGTACTCATTCCAATCCAGGCCGACCCACAGCGTGATCGTGTGATCGCAAACGTTGAACGTGTCCGGACTGTAGAGGTAGAGGCAGAGCCAACCTGATTCCGACCCCTCCTTTGTGACCTCACCGTCGCACCACTGAAGGCAGCTCTGGCAGCTCTGGTCCACATCGGTCGAGTAAATCGAGAGGTTGTTGCAGGTAAGGTCGCCTCCGGCCGGAATACCTATCAAAAGAAGAACCGCTGCAAGTGACGCGCGAAGCATAGCCTTTCCTCCTTGGTCTGCGCGGTGCAACCGAATTGTGGCTGCATCGCATGCTTCCTCATTGACTTATGCCCCGCAGAGGCCGGCCTGAGTGCCAAAAAATTTCCGCGTTTCCGATTTCTTTTTTTTCACGGAGGCGATAAAAGAGGCTTAGGCGGCGCGGGCGAGTGCGGCGGGAGGACCTGTGGACGAAGAGGCAGGGGGGTGAAGCAGGAGAAAAGGACCCTCAGCTACCTGGGCCGAGCACGCTCGCTTCGCAGGCGGATTTCAATCGGGGAGCTTCTGGGCAGCTGGATATCGGTAATTTCCACGGGCCGGTAGCCCGGCACGAAAATACCGATACTGTAGGCGTCCCCCTCAAGCCCGGCGAGCTGAACGACACCGCTTCTTGCGAGCGTGTGGTACTTTAGGGTTTCGCCGCCTGCCGACCTGAGGGTCAGAGTCACCCGTTCGCTTTCCAGAAGGCCTTGTTCGGTTGTCAGCCGCAGCAGCAGGGAAGGCTGAAGAGGAGCGTACGGCCTGCGGCCCGACGAAAGGACGAGCGCCAGGTCGGCTGCAGGGTACTCCAGGGTGATCTCTTGAGGAAGCCCTTCAGGAGAGGTGATAAGCAGGCGGCAGGGAAAGCGCACGCGGGGGTCGAACCTGAAACTGCCGTCAGCAAGGCACTCGACGGCGCTTGAACGCTTTAGCCCCTCAGGAAGGCCGCTGGCCCACGTAAGAAGCACCCGGGCACGCGGTATCGGCTTCAGCCGCTCGTCAAGCACTCTTCCCCAAAGCTCTCTGACTTGCACCTTTCCCACCCACGGTACATGACGCGGAACCGTTAGGCAGGAATCCGCTGCGGCTGCGAGGCCCGACAAGGTCACCCGGTAGCGTCCCGGCGGTACCTTTTCAAGGTGAAAGGCTCCTGTACCGTCGGTTACCCCTTCAAGACCGCGCCCTCCGGGAAACCGTTTCAGGAGGCTTGCCACCAGAGGCTCAACACCGGCCGGCACAAGTTTGAAAACCATGTGGGCAAGAGATGACCCGTCGGCCGCAAGCAGTTTGCCTTCAACCGAAAACGCTTGACCCAAGTGAATCGAAAGCGGTTGGTCCGGTTCTTTGACTTCGGTTTGAAGGACAGCAGGAGCAAAAGGCTCCCGCCATACTGCGATGGTGCAGGCTCTGAATCTGCGCGGAAGCGTCAGGGCAAACCGGCCGGATTCATCCGCAACTGCTGCCAGTGGGCCGGGGTTCGGCAGGATCGGACCTTCGTCCGAAATTGAGCTTACCCTTGCAAGTACCCGCGCACTTGCAACGGGTCGTCCCTCAGGGTCGAACACAATGCCTGTGATAGTAATCCCTCTTGCCAGGCGGATGATTCGTTCGCCCGGGCGGGCGCTCAAGGTAATAGGAATCCTACGTGGGACGTAACCGGGAGCTGAGATTTCAACCGAGGCGCTTGGAGGCCAACTGCATATTCTTCCTGCTGCAACGTCGGCTTGCATCTCGCCCGGGCGCAGCGCGACTTCGCCCGTCTCACCGGTTGGACCCTGCGTGAGCTCGGGGCAGCAGGATATGCGAAGTCGCAACAAAGCGCCTTCAAGCGGCGAGGCGCTTTGTGCGTCGAGCACTTTGAAGCGGAAAGGCTTGTCCGGAAGCAGGTACAGAAGAAGCCTGGTTTCAAATGGATCAACCACAGTGAAGCGTGCAGGTAGAAAGCCTTCCCTCTGGACCGTAAGTTTGAGAAGATTTTCGTGCGAGCAACTCAAAATCGCGGTTCCGTCGCTCTGCGAGAGAGTAAATGACCGAGGATCAGAGGCGTCGGAAATTCCAAGGACCGCCCCTTCGATCGGTTTCTCTTCAGGCCACGAAACAACAACCGCTGATACGCGTCTCATATCGGGCCTGAGCGCGCTTCTTCGTCCCGCCTCCAAGCGCTCTCCGAAATGCCCGATCGTAGGGCCGATCAGAGCCACCTTCGGGACCCTATCCCTAGGAGTCTCGGGCTGCGTGTTTCGGCCTCCCAGCAAAATGATTCCAACGAGGCAGACAGACGGAATTGAAAGCAAGGCCGCAAGCTTCGCTGCAGCCGAGGCCGGCTGCAGCCCTCCGCCCGCCGGTGAAGCGGGAAGACTCTGAGCCGCTTTTAAAACTGTTTTATCCAATTGCCCGGCCGGAAGTTCTGCAGCAGAGACTCGGTCGGGCCACCCTGCCAGAGCTGCAAGCACCCCTGCGCCGAAGGTTTTTTTCAGAAGCTCCCTGCCTCTGACAAGTCGGCGCTGAACCGTGCGGACGCTGCACGCCATAAGGTCCGCAACTTCCTCCCGCGTAAGCTGGGCGCAGTGAAAATAGTAAAGCGTAAGAGCAAGTTCTTTATCCAAGGAGTTCAGCATGTCCCAGATTTCGCTGAGCAGAGGATCGGGGGGCCGCTGCTCGTGATCTCTGTTCCGGGCGGCCCGCATTTCCCTCAGCCGCCTGCGCTCTTCGGTGCGTATCCAGCGGCTGGCAAGCTGGTGCGCAAGAACGACCAGGTAGATTCTGGGGCTGGCGGGAAGCGGAAGCGCCGGGCGGCTGAGAAGCAGCCCCAGAAACACGTCCTGCGCCACATCTTCAGCTGCAGCCCAATCGCCTGTCACGCGGTAGGCCGTCGTTAGGACCAGATTGCGGTATTCGGCGTATAGGGCAAGAAAATTCTCTCGCGTAGGGCAACGGAGATATCGCTCCAGGGTATCGCCTCGCATCTTCCCCATCGAGAAGACCTCCTGAAAGTCACTAAGAGCATTATGAGGGGTTCTCGGGCGCTGATCAAGGCCGAAAAAACGTCGGAAAGCCGGCCGGCGGGATTCTCAGGTACCCACACCAAGCCATTTCTGAAGTAGAAAGGTGATTCGGCCGATCAGTAAGGACACCCTCGCCATGACCGTGTAACCGAAGGACGCACCAAAAGAGACCATAAGGAAAAGCACGCCCACCCGACTTGCGATCCCCCAGGCGCCCTTGTGCTCCACAGAGAAAAAGAAGTAGAACAAAACCGTCATGACACCCGTAAAGACCACCAGGGCGTTGACATCGAAGGCGCCGTGTGCCCAAAGGGGCTGCATGGTACCTGCGATTTGCTGGAAGATGTAGTTGGTCACATACCTGGGGATTGCGAATCCCGCAGTGAAGCCCACGATGAACGCGAAAGATATGCGGCTCAGGTACGCGAGGGGCCGGGAGAAACGCAGGAAGAGAAAGAGACCGAGCGAGGCGGGAACGGCGACCTTCAGAAAGTACCATGCTCCGGCCTGGCGGGGCGGGTTGCGGAGGGGCTCGATTACCTCTATTACTATAACCGGATACCAAACCTGGAGGAATGTGTACGCAGCGGCGACACCTACGTACAAGTGCTCGGCGAAGGTGAAAAGGGGATTATCCCGGTACAGGAAGCTGTAAAGACTCAAAGTCAGCCCTGCGGCGGCAATGATTCCGAAACCCGACCAATCGGCTTTCAGCCGACCTGCGAAAAACAAAAGCGCATTGATTCCGGCGAAAAGCACCATGAACGTCAACACCAGCGGAACGTTTCTTTGCTGAGATCGTTCATTTTCCATAGCTCGGGATCCTCTTGCGTTGCAGCAGGAAGAGCGCGTTTCCGGTGAAAACAAGCAACACGATCAAAAGATGGGCCGCACACTGCGCGCGCATTCCCGCCATAGCGGGCCCGCTCCGCCCGGTGAGGTACTCGTACTCCGCGGCTCCGGCCAGCCCTCCAAGCAGCCCCTCCAACTGGCCTGTCTGGATCCACGGGTAAAGATCCGGCGCAACGACCGCCGTGCAGCCTCCTCCGACCGGTATATGGGCTTTGTCCTGCCCGTATACGATCCACCACTCAAGCGTTTCCCCGTGGGTTATAACCATAAGGTAGTTGAAGTCACCCAGATTCCGGATGTCAGAAGCAACCGGAAGCTTTGAGATCGGAGTTCCCCGCCAATCGCGATCAAACGCTGCTGAGAAGCGCTCCGTCATGGCGATGATGAGAGCACGCTCGCCGGAACGGTATCCCAGATAAACGTAATCCTTGCCGTACTGTCTGCCGTATCGCTTCGCCTCTTCTTCGAGCACGGATCCCACGAGGCCTACTCCTGCAGGCTGGTGGGTCATCGCAACTATGCGGATTCCCAAACGAAAGCAGTGCCCCAGGAGCGTATGTGCCATGGGGTTGAGCTCTTCTTTGGAGGAAGGATCATAGTCCATGGAAACCAAGATACGCGCGCCGGGCTTTCGTCCCAGTGATTCGATGCGCTCGAAAACACGCCTTGTCAGAGGAGAGGGCCTTATGGGAAGGCGGAACGGCACCAGTATCGCAGCGACAACCGAAGAGAAGAGCAGGACGAAGATAATCCGCCGGTCGAGATCGGCAAGTCTGCTGAGCACTATCGCCTCCTTCCAAAGGGAGTCATTTCAGGAGACACTATTCGCCTCCGAGGTACGTGCGCTCGACGCCGAGGATGATCCGAAGCGAGGTCGCTACGATTCCCAGTCCCATGCCGATCAGAATCGCCCGCTTCACCGCCATGTTGGGGTAATCAAGAAGCCAATCTGCAAGCTGTGGGATTCGGATGCCGAGCAGGTTGCCGATGGGGATCCGGCCGATCATAACCACAAGCGCAGCAAGAAGAAGCACGGTCGCCTCAAAAGTTTTTGCTCTAAAAGCACGGTAAGCGGCCGAAGCTATGAAAAACGCCAAAAGAGAAAACATGGTGGCGCTGCACGGCACCTGTATGTAGTTGTAAAGCCAATCGACCCGGCGGTCCGCCAGCTCCGTCACGAAAGGCCCCTTGCCCCCGTTGTAGAGCCCGAAAAAAAGGGTGAGCGCGAATCCGACGAATACAACGAAACTGTAGGCGGATCCCGGACTCCGACTTCGAATTTTCGCCCAATGTACGCTCAGCAGGTTTACAAGTCCCAGAATCAAGGCGAAGCCGAGTACGATACTTCCCCATTTTGAAAGCGTCTCGCTTACGGCATTTGCCGTCGGGTGGGAGCTCCAATAGACTGCTATGCACACAACGCCGGTTATGGAAGCCACGGCTGTGGGAAGCACCCTGTGAAGGAACCTCACGCCAACCTCCGGTTTTCTCTCTGCACAACAGCGCCCGCTGCGGCTATTTCAAGAGAAAGAAGTCCTTCAAGACATGGCAGCCGAGTGACTCAAGCAGGAAGCCGGCGGCCAGAGCGGCCATAAGCGCCGCCTTCGCGCAATCCTGAGCTTTCAGGCTTCCAAGAAGTACGGGCTGTCTAGAGAGGTACGCGCTCGCTGCGTAGAACTCATCGCCCATGATCACATAGTCGCAGGTTGTAACAAAAAACGGCAACTGCGTGTACTTATCGGTTCCTGCGATCTGGAGAGTGCCGCAACTGAGCCCGGTCTCAGTGAGAATAAGTGATTCAGCGTAAAAAGGACCGAAATACAAGACCGAGGCCGGCCTCGCGCGCACGATAAGGCCGCTCAATGCTGCGGCGTAACTGAATTGCTCAGCTGCAAGAAAGACAACCGACCGGCGCTTGAAAGCGCTCCCCTTCGCCTCTTCTGTATACGCTTCCTTGACTGTTTCTTCGGTTACGGCATGTACTCCGGGATAAATGTTATACACTCTGAGCTCGGCTCCGTAACGAGCACAAAGTCGAGCCACATGTTTCAAGACATTTACAGCCGCTACGGTCGGGATCTCCGTAAGAGGGAGGAGCCCGGGTGAGAAGAAAAGCGGACGGCCCATTTCAACGGCCCTGCCCACCGCCTGTTCGAGGGCATCCAGGCCGGGAATCCGACGCACGAAGATCTCAGGCCGCCTGCGGGCGTATATCGTCCAGCCCACAACGAGAATCGACATCAGAATGGTTACAACGGCATGGCCCGAGTACTTGGTGTTGAACCAACCGGGCTGCACGGAGGCTTTGCTGAGCACAAGCCTTCCCTGAGCGGGTCGCCCTTGGGAATGCGCGGGTTTCTCCCAATCGGCTCCGGCGGAAAAACACCTCAGGCACAGCAAGAGAACAAGAGCCGAAAAAAGCGTTCTAAAGTGCCTGATCCAGAAACCACTTTCCGGTTCACACAATTCGCTGCGACGAGGCATAAAGCTTTCCACGCGCTTCAGGCCGTTCCTCCCTGAGGAACGGTCGGCCTTTTTCCGTGTGGAGTATTTGGGTTTCCGACTTCAGGTCTCTTCTTTTGCAAGCCGGTCCAACTCATGGAGTATGTCCACCGTTTTGCCGTAGACCCGGCGATAGAGAGCAAAGCGTTTCCTGTACGAAGCTGCATCCTGCGGGATAGGCTCAAAGACCCGGCTTACCTTCGCAAGCGATCGGGCCGCCGCCTCAGGGTCTTCTATAAGTCCTGCCGCCTTTCCACCAAGCAAAGCCGCGCCGAACCCGGCTCCCTCCGTTGCATGGAGCGTAAGTACCGGGCGGTCCAAAATGGAAGCCGCTATCTGCATCCACACTTCTGATCGGGCCGCTCCACCTATCGCCTTGTAGCGTTCAATGGAAACGCCCGCTTCCTTCAGAAGCTCCGTGTTAAGAAGGATGTCGTAGGTTACGCCTTCAAGGATGGCCCGCGCTATATCGCGCCTCTGTGTTGTGAGGTGAAGACCGAGAATCGCGCCCCGGGCGCGGGTGTCCAAGTAAGGCGTTCCGGTGGTTGTGAAGTAGGGAAGTACAAGGAGCGCGGTGGGCTTCTGAGGCAGGTCCCCGCAGATTATGTCGTAAACGTCCCGTCCCGTTCTTTCCGCTTCCTCGCGCTCTTTGACGGCGAATTGGTCGCGGTACCATTTGAGCAGGCTGCCGCCTGTGAAGTTCCAGGCGAGCGAAACGTACTGGCCTTTTCCATAGGTCGGATAGGCGCAGAGGTTGTTTCTTATCATTACCGCCGGATCCGGGCTCCCGGTAAGCCGCACTCCGAGGCATACGACCGTACCGATGGCGTACATGGCCTCACCCGGACCGGTACCTGTGCCCAGAATTCCGGCAGGCTGATCGTGCAGTCCGGCGCCGATTACACAGTCCTCAGGGAGGCCCAAGTCGTTTTTCCCTATCTCGCCCACCGCCCGGCCGGGTTCCACAGGCTCGGCCAGCTTCTCAGGTCCGATTCCTGCGATTTCGAGCATGCGGTCGGACCAGCAAAGCCGCTTTACATCGAAAAGCAAAGTGCGTGCTGCAAGTGAATAATCAACAGCCGGCGGCAGCCCCATTGCGTTAACAAAAAAATCAGCGAAGCAAAGCCATTTATGAGCTCGTGAAAAGACGTCGGGCCGGTTCTTGCGGAACCAAAGCAGCTTGCAGATGGAGTGATAGCTGTTTATGGGGTGGCCCGTAACGGCGAAGCATTCCTCTTGTGAAAGTTTCTCCCGGAGCTCAAGCACCTCCTGCTCGCCCCGGCAATCGAACCCGATGATCGCGTTTGCAAGGGGCTCTCCGTTGTTGTCCACAGGCACCATGGCCTCGCCCAGCACGCTCCATGCGATGCTGCGGGGAGGGTCTTTTTTGGCTTGAGCCGCAACTTGGGCCAGCACCGTACGGATACCGGCGAGCACTTCCTGCGGCACCAGCTCAAGCTGGCCGGGTTCCGGACTCACCATGTTGTACTCGCGGTAAGCGGAAGCGATAACCCGTCCGTCAAGATCAAAGGCTACGGCCTTCGTGCCTGTAGTTCCAATGTCGAGTCCGATGATAGACACGGCTCTGACCTCCTGGTCCTCCAAACAGCGTCAATATCCTTCGAAGATTTTCTTGCGCTCGCGCTTGTACTGCTCTTCGGTGATTATCTTCTTGTCCAGGAGCTCGCGCAGGTACTTGAGGCGGTGCATGCGTTCTTCATCCGAGAGCTTTGGCTTTTGCGGCTGTTTTTCCGAGGGAGCCTCTTGGGGAGGTTTGGTTTCCGGCTCCTGGGGCTTTCCACCCGCCAGATTTTCAAAGGGCACTTCAAGCCAGAGGCGATGGGTGCGGCCTTTCGGATCGCGGTGCAATCTTGCTGCAGGCGGGAGAATGAGCATGCAGGTGCTCACTGTGTGCCGCGTCGGATCGTCCCATTCGGTCCTGAAGAGCTCCTCCCGCCTGTCCGATTCAGGAGTATCGTCCACAAGGTCGAACGCTACGTTCAACACACCGGCCGGTTTGACGAATACCACTCCGCGTGAAACCCGCGTTATCGGGATAAACTTAAGCTCGGTGTGCGGATTGCTCATTTTGAACCTGATCCGCTCTGAAGGACCGCAACGCGCAAGGCCTTCGGCTACGGCCTGAGCAAAAGCCGGGACCAGGTCCGAGGAGAAAACAGGAAGTTCCCGCGTGGTTAAGAGTCCCTCCGAGCGGTACTTGAGTGAAGCGAAGAACTTCTGGAGATCCGCAACCGGGAGCCTCGCCGGGTGGGCGTAGCCCGCATCGACCACCGCCCCGCCTCGTCTCAGCTGTTCGATCTCTACAACGAGGTGATTCTCGCTTACAAGCGGCACCTTAAGCTGCCATGTTGTAGCTGCACAGCCGCAAAGGAAGAGCAACCCGGAAAGAAGGAAGTTCACCGCGGCCTTTTGCACCGATCTCCTCCTGCGGTTTCGTTTCCGAAGCGATTGCACGCAGAGCGGACTCTCGAGGTCGACTGTGGATCATAGAAGCGCAGGGAAGCCTTGACAAGGCCGCTAAGGCGAATCAGTGCTTCAGGAGGTGGAAACCGGCTCCATCGGTTCCCAACACAACGCGGTTTCCAGGCGCGGGGCTTGCGCGCATTACGGTGACAGGCCTCGGTCCCAAGCGGCTCTCAAGTTGCAGCCATTTGTTCCCTTCACCTGGAGACCACCACAACCCATCAGGCTCAAAAGCACCTGAATGAGCTTTGCCGAAACACGCAACAAGCCCCTTGGATCCCACCGGGACAAGCCCCCTCGGTTTCAGCGGGAGGCTCAAAACCCGCTCCCAAGCTTTCCCTGAAAACTTCCAGACGCCTCCCAGCGCTGCTGCGAAAAGTTCCGGGCCGCGCTTTGCAACCGGTCCGGTTGCACCGGGAAGAGCCGAAGCGAGGCGCAGCCAAGTTCTGCCTCCGTCGGTACTGCGCCATACGCCTCCTCTGGGGCCGTCCCACGTGAGGTAAAGCTCAAGCGGTGAGAAAGCCGTAAAGAAGCCTCTACGGCCGCCGGGCGGAAGCAGCAAGACGGGCAGCCAGCCCGATCCACTCCTTCGGTGGACTGCACCACCGAAAAGAGCAAGGCAGGCCGGCCGAAGCGGCTCAGGGGGCAGGAAATCCAAGACCGGCCCTCTTTCAATACGCACAAAGAGTCGCCAGGCAGGCGGGAAGGTGGAAGTCAGGTAAACTCGGGTACCTCGAGGCCCACCCAGTCTCCAGGCGAAAAGCTCGATGCGTTCACCTCCAGCGAAACGCACCCGGTCAGGGACCAGGTCGGGCTCGGGCAAGCGCAGCCTCCGCCAATGAGTTCCTCCGTCAAGCGAATACCAGGAAGTTCGGTCAGCCGTTATCACCATGAGCGGACTCCCGCCGGGTGCGAATGCTGCGTCTTCAGCCCGGAGAAAGGAAATTCCACTTCCCCGGAAACCTTGTTCCTCAGGAATGCTGCTTGGCATGAACGTTCCGCCGCGCTCAACAATAAGGTATTCAGGGGACCAAACCGCAAGACCGGGTCCTCCTTGTACGCCTTTGAGGGGACGGCCCGTCTGCTTGACCGGCTCGGAATCGAGCAGTTTTCGAATCGGGTGCCATGAGGGCTCTCCGGCTGAACGTTTCCAGAGCCCGCCGCTCCGCGGGCCGCTGCAGACGCAGTACAGTGCGCCGCCGGAGAGTGCGAGCCGTTCGACGCGGCTGCCCTCAGGGAGGCCTTGCACCCAGGGTTCCCATGCTCCGGTGGGGCCGGTGGATCGGTAAACCCCCCCTCCTTCCAGCAGAACTACAAATGAGGTCGTACCGGGAAGGCGGGCGGCTTGAAGTGCTCCTTCGCGGGGCAATCCTTGCAAGGACCGGGTCCACCTCCTGCCGCCTGTTGTTGAGAGAAAGACCCCCAGTGAAGTCGCCAGGCAGCCCAGGCGCCCCGTCGCAAACGCACACGAGCGTACCGATCCAAGTCCTACGGCTGCAAGTCGCCAAGTGCGGCCGAAGTCTTCCGATCTGTAAAGCTTTCCTTCGTTGCTTACGGAGGACCGAGGGTAAATCTCAAGCTTCAGTCCCGTACCGGCCAGTAAGGTTTCCGGCGTCAACGGCACATGAACGAGTACAGCCACAGGACACCCGAAGAAAGGGGATCGAGCAAGCGGCAGTCCGCTGCCGAAGCGCTCCCAGGTGACCCCGCCGTCCGAACTGCGCACCACTCCGTTGAGGGTTCCGGCAAGCACTGTATCGGGATTCTGGGGGTGGAAAAGAAAAGTCTGTACAGGAGGAACGCCCGGACTTCGGGCGATAGAATAAGTTCGGCCGCCGTCGGAGCTGCGCCAGATTCCTCCCCAGGGACCTGCGACCAAAAGGCTTCCCGCTTTATGGGGGCTGAAAACCAAAGCTGCAGGAGGCCCGCCCGGTCCCGGTTCACATAGAGGTTCGGTTGTAAACCGCCCGGTCGCAGAGGAAAAGAACAGAAGAAGGCACCAAGCAGGCATCTGTGCAAGCCTCCTCAGTCTCGATCTTCCGAACGGGACTTGCCCGGTCGCGTATCTATCTCAAGAATACAACGTAAGAGAGCAAGTCGCCGAACGGGCTTTTGGAACGGACCCGATGCGGATCCTCATTACAGCGGACCTACACTACGAAAATCCGCGGAGCCGGCCCTCTGCGCGGGCTGTTGCGGCCAGAATCTGCGGTGAGGGCGGGGATGTGCTGATCCTCGGGGGAGATACTTTTGCGGTCGACCTTTCAATTCTCAAGGAATGCTTGGCGCTCTTTGATGACTTCCGCGGCACAAAGCTTCTCGTTGTAGGAAACCACTGCCTTTGGGTTTTGGAGGAGGGCGATTCGTTCCGCAGGTATACCGAGGAAATCCCGGAGGTGGCTGAAAAGGCCGGTTGGCATGTTTTGGACCGCTCGCCCGTTGTGATCGGCTCTGTGGGCTTCGTCGGTTCCGTGGGCTGGTATGATTACAAGTTCCGCGATCCGAACCTCAAGGTGCCCGAGCGTTTTTACGCTGCAAAGATCGGACCGGGTACCGCGCGTTTTCTGGAGCGTTATTTCCCTTTACTTGAGAATCAGTCGGATCTGCTGCCGTGGCATTTCTCGATTCGAAGCCGGTGGATGGACAGCGAGTACATCCGCTGGCGTTTCACCGACCAAGAGTTCGCAGCTTACACGGCGCAAAGGCTTGAGGCACACTTGAAACAAATAGCCCCGCATGTGGAGACGATCGTCGCTGTCACGCATCATGTGCCTCTGGAGGAGATGGTCCGGCGGAAGGAGAACGATCCTTCATGGAATTTTGCAAACGCGTTCCAAGGATCGCCGCTTTTGGGCGAGGTGCTGAAGAAAGAGGCAAAGGTAAAGTATATCGTCTGCGGCCACGTGCATAAGCCTCAAGAACTTCAACTTGACGGCCGTCGGGCTTGGAACGTCGGGAGCGGTATACGCAGGAAGAGGATTGTACTTATAGACACAGAGAAGCCGGACGGCCGGTTGCTCGACTGAGCCGACCCGCCGGCCTCTATTTGACGAAACCCGAAAGCAGTTTATGTACAGTGGCGGGCACTTGGAAGACGCAGATATAGGTGAACGCGGCGAACGCCACTATAAGCCCTAAAGCGTGGTACCACCTCGGCTTTAGAATCGGCCAGCAGGTCTCCGGGATCAATCGTCTCTGGGCTACGAAAAGTCCCCACAACACGGCGAACGCTTGCAGGGGGACAAGAAGCAGTCCGTCGAAAATAGATCCAAGCTTTACAAGTGCGACGGGCTGCGTGCCGAAAAGCGCGAGTATAAGAAGGTTGGAAAGGATAAAAAGGATCAAGAACAGCCGGAATCTGGTCTGAACTTTCATTGACCGGAAAACCGGGAAGAGAATTCTTGCACAATCGGCAAGCAGCCGCGGCCAACCTGCGAACTGCCCCAGTTGAGTGCTTATCATTGCGGCTGATCCTGCAAGCAGGAAAAGCGTCGCTCCCAGGGAGCCCCATTTCTCCGAGAACAGGCGGGAGAGCTCAAAAGCGACCTGCTCTCCGTGAGGCAGTATGCGCGCGGGACGCAGAATCCCCGCCCCTGCGATAAGAAAAGCTCCTGTCACGATCGAGCCTATCACAAGGGCGCTGGTTGCATCCCACGCGACGACACGGATCCAGCCGCGTATGCTGCGCGCCTCCTCTTCGCTCAGGCCCGCAAGTCTCTTCTCGTCCGCCTTTTCACCCCAAGAGCGTTCCTGAGCCATTCCGTAGCCCGCTCCGAGCACCCAGTAACTGTACCATACCTGGCTTGCAAACCCGCCGGCGGCCCAGCCGATAAGCGGGAGAATCTCCGCCCATGCGGTCGTTATTTTGGGGTCGGTTTTGCGAACCCAATCAGGAACGGGAGGCACAGCGAAGCCGAAAAGATCGATAAGGAGCTGCTTGAAAGGCGGTAGGCTGTGCGCCGCCACATAGAGCACGCCCACAACGATGATACCTACAAGCAAGGCCATGAGCTGCTTCAGAAGCCCGAAGCGGCCGGTCAGTGCGACAAAGAAGGCAAACGCGGTAACGCCCGCCCCCCAAATCAGTATCCCGTTGGGACCGAGCGGAAAAAGCGTTTGAAGGAAGGTTGCAGCTGCAGTGGCAAGGGCGCCGATCGAGCAGATACCCGCTGCCACTTGCACGAAGAACACAACCGCCACAAGCCAATTGCGGGGTCCGGGCACGCGGCTGAAGCAATCAACCATGCCCTCTCCGGTCACAACAGTGTAACGGGCTCCGCAAAGACCGATCCAGTACTTCAGGAAGATACCGAACACAACGGCCCAAAGGACTGCAGGCCCCAGTGCGGCTCCGGCTCTGGTGGCATTGAGCACTTCTCCGGAACCGATGTATTCCCCGCACCAGACAAGGGAGGGACCCAGTACCAACAGGACGCCCCAAAAACCCGCCGGAGCCTTTCGAACGGCCATGGTTTCTCCTTGAGCTCTGCTTTAACCTGCACTCGGGCACGGCCTCAGCCGCTTAAGGTGAAGGGACATTGTATCGGAAAGACCCTGCAGCGCACAGAGGGTGAAGAAAGCCGGGCGGGAAGCTTTCAACAACAATCGGCAAGGCTTAGAATAGGCAATTCCCGTGAAACCGAACAAGAACTTTGTAATGGCTTCGAGGATCTCGCAAAGTGGAGCTTTTTGACGTCCACGCACACACAAATCTTTCGTATTGCGCTACGGAGGATCTGACCCCGGAGGTCTACAGGAGCGCTCTTGACGATCCAAACGGCATCCTGGGGCGCCAGGCGCTTACCAACCATGGTTTTCAAGCCTACTTCCCTCCCGATTTGGCCTGGTCATGGAGGTGGTTGGATAAGCCCGAGCTTTTCGACCGTTACAGGGAAAGAGGTGATGAGCGCCTGCTCGGCTTCCGCAGTCAAGTGGAGGCTATGAAGGATGACCGGCTTCTTTTCGGAGTCGAGGTCGAGCTTATGGCCGACGGCAGGCTGACTTGCTCGGACGTAGTTTTTCGGCAGGCCGATATTCTGATCGGCTCTCTGCATATGATGCCCGAGGCGTATCAAAGCGGCATGAGCCCTACGGAGCTTATTGATGCTTACCTGCTCTATACACGCGACCTGTGCGCTTCCGGCGTCGATGTCCTCGGCCACCCTTTCAGATGGCTGCTTGAAACATTGGGATTTGTGTCCCCCGCATTGATAACGGAGGTTGTTTCAATCTGTGCTTCGCACGGTGTCGCGGTGGAGCTCAACGTTCGTGCAGGCAGCGCGGGGCTTACCACTTTGATCCGTGAAGCTGTGGGTGCCGGCGTGCCTCTTGCGCTTGCAACCGATGCGCACAGCCCCGGTGAAGTGGGCCGATTGGAAGGGCACCTTGAAGCCATAAAGAAGGCGGGTTTCGATATCGCAGAGGTTTTGCTTTACGAGGGTCGGCCGGCTGAACGGGACAGCGGAGCCGAGCAGCGCAAGTGAGCGCCGGCATACGGCCGTCGTGTAGAGGGGGTAATGAGGGTCGCTCTTGTCCATGACTGGCTTGTTGCGTTGCGGGGCGGCGAAAAAGTGCTCAAGCTGCTTTGCGAGCTGTTCCCTCAGGCACCGGTCTACACCCTGCTATACGTTCCGGGCAGCGTCGGGCCGCCTGTTGAAAACCGGCCGATCGTTACGACCGCTCTAAGCCGTTTTCCGGGTGTCCGCTGGTATTACAGGAGCCTGCTGCCGCTTTTCCCTGCACTGGCTCGAAGCATTAAATTGCGGGGATTCGATCTTGTAATCGCTGTGAGTCATTGCGTTGCGCATGGTTTCGCACGCGGGAACTGCAAGCGTTTTGTTGCATACTATCTGACTCCGATGCGCTATGCATGGATGCCAGAATTGTATCTCAGCGCGCGAAGCGGCTCTTGGGGCAGGTTTGCTCTGCGGTGGGGAGCGTTTGTATTCCGCGGGTGGGATCGGCGTGCTGCGCGGCGGATCGATCAGGCGCTCTGTGTGTCCGAATCCGTAAGGCGGAGGATCAAGCTTTGGTACGGAAGAGATGCACTTGTAGTTTATCCGCCCGTAGATACGGACTTCTACCGCCCGCTGGGGTTGAAACGACAGGATTATTACTTGTGGGTCGGCGCTTTGGCCCCTTATAAGAGAATCGATTTGACGCTTGAGGCTTTCGCGCGCCTGGGTAAACCTCTGGTGGTTATCGGTGAGGGGCAGGGAATCAGAAGTGCGCAGCGGTTCGCCCCTCCTAACGTGCGCTTTTTGGGCCGCCTTACGGATCGGGAAGTACTTCAACATTACAATACGTGCAAGGCACTCGTATTCCCGGGAGAGGAGGATTTCGGTTTGGTCCCTGTTGAGGCGCAAGCCTGCGGCTGCCCGGTGATCGCCTACGGTAGAGGAGGTGCCGCCGAAACCGTGATCGACTTGAAGGAAGCATCAGAGCCCACCGGAGTTCTTTTCGGAGAGCCGAACGTGGAAGCGCTTTGTGCTGCGGTTCTTCGTTTTGAGCGGGCACGGAAGAGGTTCGATACGGAAGTCCTAAGGAGAAACGCTTTGCGTTTCAGCACTGAAAACTGCCGTAACGCATTCAAGAGTGCGCTCGGCCTGAGGGACGGCTTCGCTGCTTATAGAAGCGCTTGATGGCCGCTACGACCTCGACCTGCTCCGCTTCTGTAAGCTCGGGGAAAACAGGAAGCGCAAGCGTTTGGCGGGAGGCTTCGAAAGCGTTGGGGAAATCCTCGATTCTGTAGCCGTACTTCGCGAAGCAGGGCTGCTCGGGCAGGATAAAGGGGTAATAGATTTCAGAGCCGATTCCGTTTCGGCTGAGGAAAAGCCGCAGCTCATCGCGGTTCGTACAGCGGACGACGAATTGATTATAAGTATGGCGTTCGAAACGCTCTTCGGGAAGGCGTATTTGCTCAGGTACAAGCCCGGCCTCTTCAAAGAGCGCGCGGTACCTTGCGGCATTGCGCCTGCGGGCTTTTATCCACTCCTCAAGGTGCGGCAGTTTTACCAAGAGCACGGCCGCTTGAATAGCATCCAGCCTGAAGTTTCCGCCCACGGTTTCGTACCGGTACTTGGGCCATGCACCGTGATCGCGGAGGATTCGAATCCTTTGCGCAAAGTCGGCGTCATCGGTAAGTACCATGCCTCCGTCGCCTATACAGCCGAGGTTTTTCGAAGGGAAGAAGGACAAACAGCCCGCCTTGCCGAATGCACAGGCCTGCTTGCCGTCGTAGCGTGCTCCAAGTGCTTGCGCCGCATCTTCCACAACCGGTATTCCTCTTGCGCCTGCGACCTGGAGAATCGGCGTCATGTCGGCGCATTGTCCATAGAGGTGAACCGGGATAATCGCTTTTGTCTTCTCTGTGAGAGCCGCTTCAAGGCGCGCCGGATCCAACGTGTAGGTTCCGGGGTCTATATCGACGAAGCGTACCTCAGCGCCAAGGCGCACAATACTGCCTGCCGTGGCAAAGAACGTATACGGTGTTGTAACCACCTCATCCCCCGGTCCGACCCCCAGAGCCATAAGTGCTGCAAGAAGGGCATCGGTACCTGAAGAAACGCCTACAGCATGCTGTACGCCCACATAGGCGGCAAGCGCTCCCTCAATCGCTTCGACCTTAGGCCCTCCGACGTAGCGGCCGCTTCGCGCGACTTCCAGGAGAGCCTGTTCTATTTCATAGCCCAACTGCTGGTACTGTCGGGTCAGATCCAAAAGCGGTACTGGCATGGAGATCAGCCTCCTTAGAGGGGCCAAGGACACGGCCGGATTGTATGCGCCGGGCGCGGGACGGTCAACCGCAGCGCGTAAGAGCATCTTTCGTCGGCGGCCTCTTGTAGGTATAGTCAACCCGGTCGTACCGGGACGGAAATGGTGAGGTCCTTTTCCCCTTGCAAGGAGGAGGGAAGTGCTTCGGCGTCCAAGCACGCTCTTTTTTGCGGTCACCGCTCTTTTGGATACCGCCGGGGCGGCCGGAGCATGGCTTGCGGCCAGCTGGCTTGCCGGCGGGCCTTTTGCAGGTTGGTTCGGCCCTGTTTCAAAGTCGGATATGATCCTTATGCTTCCGGTTGCGGTCGCCTGCGGCCTGATCGCGCTGAGTGCGGTAGGGCTCTACAGGCCGGCGCGCACCCGCTACCTCATGCGTGAGTGCATGCGGGCTACGAAAGCGGCGTTGCTTTCGTGGATTGCACTTCTTGCCGTGCTTCTTCTTTCGGGCAAGACGGCATACCGCCGGGAGTTTCTGCTACTTTATTGGGTTTGCGGTACTTTGTTTTTGGTTGGGGATCGTTTCCTGTTGCACAGGATTCTGCGTGCGTTTGCAAGGCGCGGAATCGGTCTGCGGCGCGCTGCGATCGTAGGTGTGGGAGAGCTGGGGCATCAGACTCTGGCGCGGCTTCGCTCAAACCCGTGGGTGGGTCTCAAGGTGGAGTACTTCATTGACGCGGATCCTGCCCAGGCGGAGTGGAACGAAGGTGAAACTTTCCACGGAGTCCCCGTTGCGTATCGGGGGGAGGACTTCCTGCCGGTATTGGAACGCAACCCTGTTGATGCCGTGCTTGTTGCGGTACCGGCTCACCGTTCCGAAAGGTTGAACGCCGTTCTGCGCTCCCTTTCACGGCTGCCTGTTTCGGTTGCGGTCATGCCTGATTTCACGGGAGCTTTGCGCATAAGCGCAAGTGTGGGCGAATTCGAAGGTCTTCCGATCGTCGAGCTATGGGATACCCCTATTTACGGGTGGTATGCCGTTGCAAAACGCGTGATAGATATAGCGGTGTCGGCGGCCTGTTTGATTCTTTTCGGCTGGCTCATGCTGCTGCTCGCCATTCTGGTAAAACTCACAAGCCCCGGGCCCGTCCTTTTCAAGCAGGAGCGCATGGGGCTCGGGGGCAAGCCCTTCACCATACTTAAGTTCAGGACTATGCGGGTTGCAAGCGACGAAGAGAGTGATACGCGCTGGACGACTCCACAGGACGAGAGGATAACACCTGTAGGCCGGTTCATGCGCAGATTCAGCCTGGATGAGCTTCCCCAGTTTTTCAACGTACTCAAAGGCGATATGAGTCTGGTCGGGCCTCGTCCCGAGCGGCCGTACTTCGTGAAGCGATTCACCGAAGAGCTCCCGGCGTACATGCTCCGCCACAGCGTGAAAGCGGGTATGACGGGTTGGGCCCAGATCAACGGCCTGCGGGGCGATACCTCCATTGAGGAAAGGCTCCAGTATGACCTGTACTACATAAACAACTGGTCTCTGCAGTTCGATCTCTTCATTCTCTTGGTGACTCCTTTCGCCGGACTACTCGCCCGTAATGCGTACTGAGGTCCTGAAGCTAGTGCTTAAGCGGATCGGCGCGCCTGGAGCGGCCGTACTGCTCGCTGCAGCGATCCAATCGGTTGTGATCCTTAGATCGCCCGCTATAGGGAGGGACGGCATTACGTTCATAAACATAGCCCGGAAACTGCCGCAGGATTTTTGGGGAACATTGACCGGAGCCGATCAGCATCCCGGCTATCCGATTCTCATCCTTGCGTCGGTTCGCATTGTGCAGACTCTTGGACTTAGCGACTCTGTTGATCTGTGGATACACGGGGCTTTGATTCCGCCTTTTCTCTTCGGACTTCTGACGGTGATACTTGTTTACCTCTTGGCGAAGCGCGCCTTCGACGAGGCGACGGCCGCTTCCGTAGCTTTCGTTTTTGCTGTTTTCCCGCTTTTCAGGTGGAGCGCCGCTGATGCAATGAGCGATACCCCGCACTTGTTTTTCTACCTCGCAGGGGCTCTTTTCTTATCCGAGGCGGTGGAAAGCTTCCGCTTGAAAGCATTTATGCTTTGCGTTCTTCTTAGTGGTTTTGCATACCTGATACGCCCGGAAGGGCTTGCAGTGGCGGTTGCAGCAGGCGGCTTTCTTCTTGCCGGCTTACGGAAGAAGGAGACCTCAAAACGCGCCCTTTTGTATCTGGGGGGCATGGGCGCCTGCGCGGCCCTGGTCCTCGTCCCTTACGTGCTTGCAAAAGGGAGCCTTACCGCCAAGAAGAACATCTTTGATTTCTTCGGAAGGATCGTGGAGACGATTTCCTCTGATCCTCGAGGTGCGCTTGAGCGGACCTTTTGGGCTCTCAACGACATCGGAGACATCTTTGTTGAAGACGGCATGAGGTATATCCTTTTCCTTCCCTTTCTCCTCGGTTGCTTCGCGGGAGGAATCCCTCGGGCTGCAGGAAGTCTGCGGGCCGTCGCTCTTGTTCTTTGCTCCATTCACGTTTTTTTGCTTTTTGCTCTTTTCTGGATCGCAGGCTATACAAGTTCACGCCATGCAATGGAGCTTGCCGCGTTCGCCATGCTGTGGGTCGGGCGCGGCGGCGGAGTTATCGCCCGGCGGCTTTCCCGAAGCTTTTCGGGGTATGGAATCAGGTTCTCAAGCCGCGCGTGGCTTTTTCTTCTTACAGCCTTTGTCGTTGTGGGGTTCCTCCCCAAGAGCTTAAGGGGCCTGCATCCCCAGAAAGCCCCCATAGTCGAAGCCGCCCGGTATGTCGGCTCGATCACCGAGGCGGATGACCTGGTGTGGAGCAATTCACCGTATCTGCCCTTCTATGCTGAGAGGAAGGGGGTGGTTGCAGAGGAAGAGGCGCGGTTCGATGCCTCGGCTCTCGGGCGCTTCGCCTGCTTGGTTTTTGAGATAAAGACCTACGGCCCCGAGCGGTGGCTCAGCCTCTTTAGAGAGGCCGGCTACCGGGAGGTGCCAGTACCGGGAGTCGAACCGGGCAAAGTGAGGCTTTTCCTCAAGCGTTGAAGAATCCGATTTCTTCTTTTTGAAATTCTCCCCCCCGTGGCTTACTATACCGGCGGTGCAAGGGACGGCTTGCCGGGAGTTGAAGAGACGTGAAGAGAAAAATGGATTGGCGGACGAAGATCAAAACGCGCCAGGAGCTTGCCCGCATTGTGGCTGAGCAGCGGGCGCGGGGTAAAAAAATCGTCCTTTGCCACGGGTGTTTCGATATCCTTCACCCTGGCCACGTACGGCACCTCGCCTGGGCCAAACAGCAGGGTGACGTCCTGGTTGTGACGGTCAGCTCCGATGCCGTGGTCCAGAAAGGGCCGGGCTGGCCTTTCGTTCCTCAGGAACTTCGAGCTGAAAACCTTGCGGCGATCGAGTTCGTTGACTACGTCGCTGTTGACGACGGCCAGTGGGCGGGGCCGATCCTCGAGCTTTTGAAGCCCGATGTCTACGTGAAGGGCAAGGAGTTCGAACACGTTTACACGGGCAGAATCGGCAGGGAGCGGGCGCTTGTCCAATCGTACGGCGGCCGTGTCCTTTTCAGCTCAGGCGACGTGGTCTACTCCTCAACAGCCATTTACCGCAAGGAGCGGCTGGAGTTGGGACTGCCGGATGAAAGGTTGAGGCGCTTCAGGCAACGCAACGGCGTCCTCCTGCAGGATCTGGAGAAGTTGCTTGAAGCAGGAGATTCCGGCCGCGTGGTCGTGGTGGGCGATATACCGGTTCTCCGCGAGGTAAGGTGCGCTGCTACAGGCGGTAGGTCCTCCGCACCTTTCAAGACGGCTGAAAGAAGATGCCGGCCTTCCGGGACCTGGGAGGTGGCTTCGGCTCTGCAACGGCTTGGGGCCGCCGTTACCCTTTTGGGGGTTGTGGGAGAGGACCGTGCAGCAGACTACTTGGCCGACCAAGCCGGAAAGACCGAAATGGAGGTGCGGCTCCTCAGAGATCCCACGCGGCCTACAGCTTGTATTGAGAGATTCGTTCAGGGACGGGCGGTGCTTTTTGAAACACACGAGTACGAAGGCCACCCGCCCGAGCCTGGCGTCGAGGAGCGGCTTGTTGATCTCCTGGATCGGTTTGTGCCGGGAAGTGCGGCGGTTGTTGTGGTTGACTATGGAGCCGGTACGATCGGTGAGAGCATTGTGGCTGAAGTGAGAATGCGAAGCAGGTTTTCGGAAGCCGCAAGCCTGGGTTTTACCGATCCTTTCGACGGGTTTCCCGATCTCACCCGACTTGAAGGCCTGGAGATCGTTCTGGCGGACGAAGCGGTACTCCGGTTGAGTCTATGCGACGGTACCAGCGGCGTTGCTGAAATCGCGGCGCGGGCTGTGCGCGCTGTCAGGTGCCGCCACTTGGCGATCTGCCTTCCCGACGGAGGGGTGCTCCTGCTTCGGCCGCCGAGGCGTCCCGAGAAGCACCCCGCCGAGTCGGACTACGAATTGCGCACTTCAACCCCCACCGATTACCTTCCTTGCTACGGGCCGCACACTGAAGAGCCTCCGGTAACCGCAGCCGCACTTCTGGGGCCGCTGGCCTTCGGACTGAGCCGAGGGGGCTCTTTCATGGCTTCGGCGTATACAGCTGTAGCTGCGTGCTGTGTTGCAGCCTCCACCCACTTGAAGGGAGAGAAACTCAGAGAGGCGGTCTTGGATTACCTGATAAGCTATTCTCTGCTTCCGGACGAACAAGCCGAGGTGCGTCCGGGTCGGGTCGCTGTGGAGGAACTCTGAGGTGCGCCGCACTGATCAGCCCTCAGCGACAAGGACCGGAGTGAAATCCACGGCGTCCGCACTTACAAAATAAAATCTCGTACCCGATCGGCTGCCCCTTACAACTTGGGCGGGCGAAACGTTATGGAGGTGTCCGTAAACCACAGCTTCAGGCTCGTACTTTTTGAGAATTTCGGTGAACGGTGTTTCCGGCCGCTCGGGATAACACGGCGGGAAATGAAGGAGCGCGATAATGCGTCCGCCTGACTCTCCGGCGGCTCTAAGGGATCGTTCAAGCCGCTCGGCTTCACGCCTGCAAAGCCGATCCCTTTCCGCATTTTCCTCTTCGCTTGCTTGAGGGTCCGGAAGCTCCCAGCCTCGTGTGCCGGCGAAAACAAAGGGCGGTACGGAAAATGCATCGTTGTGAATGAAAACCAGGCTCGGCGGGGCGTTGGCATACAGCTTGCGCTTGGTTTCCCACCAATAATCATGGTTTCCCCGCACCAGGATCTTGTATCTGCCGGGAAGGGAGGCTATGAAGGAAAGATCTTCCAAAGCATGTTTCAAGCGCATAGCCCAGGAAACATCCCCCGGAATAAGCACGATGTCCTCATCGGCGACGTTCGAGCGCCAGTTCCGGGCTATTCTCTCTGCGTGGTTCTCCCAGTGAACGCCGAATTTTTCCATGGTTTTCCCGGCATCGCCCGGTAAGTGAAGATCACTGAGTGCCCAAACACGCATCTGTCGTCAATCAAAAAAGGGAAGGTCTTTAACGCAGCCTTGAAGCAGGATCGTAGCTTCTGTGAGTTTGCGGCGCACTTCAGGATCGTCGTGCATTTTGAGGTATCGGGCAAGCGCGGTGCGGGCCCGCTTGAAATGCAGAAGTGCGGTTTTGATCTCGGACCGAACCCCTCCCGATCCCGGAAGGGAGCGCCTCCTGTGACGCTTGCCGGCTTCAAGGTGTCGGAGTCCTGTTTTGAGAAGCTCAGCAGGATCGGATGGCAGGGGGCCTTCCAAAGGAGGCTCACCGGCTGAGATTGAACCTGACTGGGGTGGAGACGCCGGCTCAGGCGCGCCGCCTCCCAGCCGTTGCGGACCGAGCGGGGAAGGCTTGCCTCCGGTACTTGAAGCTTCAGCCTCCTGACGGCCTTTTTCCGGCGGAGGCACCTGCGCCACCGCAGTGGGAGCTTCGCCCGGCAGCCCCAGGTCTTTGCGTAACGCCAGCAGTCTTTCTGACTCTTCGGGCAAAAACGTCCCGGCGATCCACGGGAAGCCTTCCGAGGCCACGAGCTCGCGGAGTAACTTTGTCGTTTCTTCGACAAGCCCGAGGCGCTTTGCAAGAAGCAGGGCCGAAAGAAGTTCACTTGCTTTGAGGCGGCCCCGGGCTCTGAGAGCGCGCTGCATTCGATCCGAAAGCAGTTTTTCAAGGTTGCTTTTCCACAGGGCCGCAGGGAGCTTCTCCTCGCCTCGCACCGCTGAAGCCGGAACGGTAAATACCGTGCCATCAGCCCCCTGTACGGTTACCCCCTTCGGGCTGCGTTCCAGAATAAGAACGGTCCGGGTCGTTTCTTCCCCCTTCGGATTGCGGATCGTAAGTTTGGAGAGCTCCTTGGCCTTGAGGAAGGGGGAGAGCGGCACTCCATCAAGAAGAATCTTTCCTATTTCAACCAGAGCCAAATAGCGCTTGAGCGCCGCCCGTTTCTTCCGGTCCCGTTCCGTGGCAAGAAGCATCCTCAGGTGAAGCGCGGCTTCCCCGAAGGCCAACCTCTTGAGAGCTTCTTTGTAACCGGCGAGGGGCGAGGAGGCGACCACACCGTGCGTTTCGGTTTCAGCGGCAAGAGATCCCGCGGCCAGGAAGCCTTCGGGTTTGGGCGAAACGACCATGACGGCCCGCGCGAACGAGGCGGTAGCCTCTTTGGGTCCGTTTGGAGCGAATACGACCGTCGTTTCATCGGCGTAGACCGCAAAGCCGCACGCCCTGGCTGCCTCGAGAAGAACGCGGCCCAAGCTGCAGCCTTCCGAAATAAGGTTGATTCTACGTCCAGGCGCTATACCTTGGAGCCGTATCTTCACACCGAAAAGTGTTTTCACGATCGAGATAAGTTCGCTGAGCCGAGCGTCTCTGAGCGCGAGGTGAAAAGGCCGGCCCAGTACTTTTACAAGCGGCGCAAGCGATGCAGGGTAAAGGGGCTCGAGGTACCAAACTTCAAAAAACGACGAAGGAATACGCGAGGGATTGCGCAGCAATCTTCCGGCGAGTCGATAGCGCCACTTTGCAGCCGCATTGTAGAGAGCTTCGGCCGTCCTGTGCGGATAGAGCTCGGGAAGTCTGCCGATGTGTTTTTTCCATGACCCCCTGTCCAAACGGCTTAAAGTTTTAAGGGCTTCAGGCCGCCAGGCGAATGCAATGAGCCGGGCGGGGGAGACCTCGCTGAGCACCGCGACGCTGAAATCGCTCAGTTGTTTTGTGCCCTTTATTGTAGCCGTGGTTACGGTGAAAACTCCGGCGTAGTGTTCCGGAAAGGCTGCGATCTCGAGGAGCGATTTGCCGGAGCGGCCCAGGAGGTCTTCGGAGCGCGGAGCCCTGTAAAGCGGTTTTCGGACGCATCTGAACAGATCAAATCTTGCGGCTGCAAGCGCGAAGCGACATGCGTAGGAGATAAGAAAGGCCATGCGAAGTTCGGGCCTGCTTGCCGCCGCATTATACCTGCGGATCGCCTCATTGAGCGGGGTACGCGGGAGCGGCACAGAAGGGATTACATCCCAGAAAATCCGCATTTCCTTCCAAGGCGGCTCAACCCGTGCGAGCTGAAGGAGCTCAGGCTGCGAAAGATCGAGCAGCGCTTTTGTTATCTCGGCGGTCGCTTGGCGAAGGCCGAGGCGGTGCATCCTCGGTGAAGTCAGAGTCTGCATGAGGACTTCTCTGATTCTGCTTCCTGCAGGGTCGGCGATCAGACAGGCAAGGCCGCCGCACGTCGGGCAGGGAACCACCGACCAGCCCCGGCACTTCGGGCAACGGCTCTTTCCGCCGCAAGATGCCGGGCAGGGCACGACGCCGGGAAATTCCGCTTCTCCGCAGTCCGGGCAGCGCGGGTACGGGCCTTCTCGCTCCAAGCCTTCGCGCCTGCGGAAAGCGTCTTCCAGAGCCTGCTGGCATTTCCCTGCTTCCCGGAGGAGTCGTGCCTCGGCCTCAGGATCCCCGCCTGCTTCCCGAAGTATGCGAAGGGCTTCGCGGTACTTCTTCTTTGCCTCAGACCAAAGGCCTTCCTGAGCCGCTTCCTGTGCTTCTTCAGCCAAAGCCCTCGCGCGCTTTATCGAAAGAGTTTCAGCCTGTTCGAGCAAGCGGGCGGCTTCCTTATGGCCGTAAGCCGAAACCAACTCGTGAAGCCGGCGCAGGGCGCGCTGAGTTTTTCCCGCTTCAAGCTCCAAGCGGGCAAGCCTGAAGGCAGCTTCGCTGTAAGAATCACTTTTACCGAGCTCAACCACTCGGCGATAACAAGTGCGGGCCCAAAGCCGGTGGCCGTTTTTTTCACACCATTTCCCAAGCC
>CAZGYL010000002.1:0-32355 GCA_964529985.1 uncultured Planctomycetia bacterium
CCCTCGCCGTTAAGGGTACGGTGGATGAGCAGCTCGCTGCACAAAGGTCTTTGGTAGAGGCGCTTTCGCAAACCTACCGCCTTGCTAAGATGCGCTATGAGACCGGAATCGACAGTTACCTGGGCGTCCTTGACGCGCAGCGGTCCCTTTTTGCGGCCCAGCAGGGGCTCATTTTGCTTCGTCTGGCCAGGCTCGCTAATCGGGTGAGGCTTTACGCAGTACTGGGCGGGGGCGGTGAATCAGGAGACAGTGATCAGGAGACAGGAAACGGCGTTCATGAAAAGGAGAAAGCGGCTGAAACGGCACAAAAATAACACCCCCCTCGCCGCCGGCCCCATGGCGCCGGGTTTGCGGGTCGATTCCTCGCAGGCGCCGCCCAAAGGCGGCCCGGAGACGGCCGAGGCCTACGGCCGGCGCGCTTCAGTAGCCCGGTTTCCCCGATGCAAACGCGAATCGAACTCACGTCCGTTTTCTGTTTGGGGGAAACGTGGAGAAAAAACATTTCCCGCGCAGGGACGCGGAGAACGGCACTTGGAAGCTTTCAAGGCATTGTAAATAAAAGACTTTTGATGTGTCATGGCTGGGGAGACCGAATTTCTGGAAGGCGGAGAGCCGTCCACCATTTATGCCAAGTGCTTGCGGGGTGGGATACCTTTCGATATTTACGGCGAAGTCCCCCGGAAGGTCACGATGACCTGGTAGACTCCTCTTGCGCCTTTAGAACCGGTTAGTGTGGCGTGGACCTCCGTGTTTCCCGCCCGTAGTTTTACGCCCTCAACCTTTACCGAATCCGCTCCTGGGAGAACCGCAGTACGTCTTCTTACCCCTGCAACCTGAAGCGTCAAGGTTTCTTGCTCTTTTCCGGGATATATCAAGACCTCGAAGTCATAGAGGCCCGACCGCTCTATCTTGACAACCCACCAGCCGATGCTGTTGCGCGCCCATGTGCCGCCGCGCCAATCCTGTCGCGTCAGCACGGTCGGATTCTCAGCTGGAGATCCGATATGAATCCGAGGTGGCGCGTAATTGTCGGGTCTTGTTGAGGAGACATCGTCGAACCAGGCGTCATACGCCGCCTTTAATTGCTTTACCAGGTCAGGTTTTTGGGAGGCCAAGTTATGCCTTTCGCCTGGATCGCTGACCACGTCGTAAAGCTCGAAGTTGGGTTTCCCTGTAAAACGTTCCCTCCCGAAACCACTCGCATGAAGGAGCTTCCACCTACCGCGGCGGATCATGAAATTGTGATACCGGACAGGCACGTCTCCGCGGTGCGATTGAATAACAATGCTGCGTTCCGGCAGCGATTGCTCTGCGCCCGTCAAGAGGCCCCAGAAACTTCTTCCGTCAAGGCGGAGGCCCTCAGGTTTGGGAACCCCTGTGATGTCCAGGATCGTCGGTACGATGTCTATATGTGCAACAGGCTCGTGGTACGCAGCCCCAGGCTTTATCTTCCCGGGCCAGCGGATCCAAAGCGGCGAGCGGATTCCTCCTTCGTAGACGTCGGCCTTCTTTCCTCGAAACGGGCCCACGTATCTGCGCGTGTTGGGGCCGTTGTCCACAAGGAAGAATATCACCGTGTTCCGTTCTATTCCCCATGCGTTCAGATACCTCAGCAGCCGCCCGATGTTGTCGTCGATATTTGTGATCATGGCGGCGATTCGCGCGAGTTTGTCGACTTCTTTAGCCGTAGGCTGCCCTATTATGAGCTTCTTTAGGTGTTGGGCCTTTGCCAGGTAATGGTGATACCAAGCAGGGGGTACATCATGAAACGGTCCGTGCGGCGCATTGGTAGGAATGTAGCAGAAGAACGGGCGGCCGGCGTTTACGGCTTTTCTGATAAAGCGAAGCGCCGCTTCGAAGTAGACGTCGGTGCAATAGCCGCGGCACTGGACCTGCTTTCCGTTATGGAAAAGGATAGGATCCGTGTAGCGCCCGTGATTCTCGCGCGGCTCGGACGGTTGAGCCAGACCACCGCCGCGCAGCACAAGCGCCTCTTGGAATCCTTGGTCGATCGGGCGCATGGGATAGCAATCACCCAAATGCCATTTGCCGAAGATGCCGGTCGCGTATCCGGCGGGCCGAAGCAGTTCGGCTATCGTAACTTCGGCCGGATCCATCATGCTCCTGCCCACGTAGGTATCGATTACGCGCGTGCGGTAGTTGTACCGCCCGGTCATAAGGCAGGCCCTGGTGGGGGAGCAGACGGGGGAGACGTAGAAATTCGTCATCCATGCGCCCGCTGCGGCCAGAGAGTCCATATGGGGCGTTTCAATCGCCTCGTTGCCGGTCACGCCGAAGTCGCCGTACCCCTGGTCATCAGTCATTATGATAATGACGTTGGGGCGTTGAGCGCCGGAAGTGCTCTGGTTGCTTAATGCAGCGAAAAGCAAGAACAGTAGAAAAACTCGGATTACACGCACGGATCGTTCCTCCAGCAAAAACGTGGGGGCACCTGAAAGCTGGTGCCATTGTAGCTGCCCGGCGGCTTTGATGTGAAGGCGTCCGGGCTCCCGCAGGCGGCCTGTGGCCTGAAAGAGCCCGGCCGAGTTTGATGTATCACATCGTGTGGGATAATATTGCCCTCCTCATGGGCAGGGCATTTCTTTCAGCAAATGTAGTTTTTGTCAGTTAAAGGAGACCCAATAATGACAAAGCAATTTGAGGTTTACAAGTGCGAAGTGTGCGGTGCGATCGTTGAGGTGCTTCAGGGCGGCGGCGGCTCTCTTGTATGCTGCAACAAACCAATGATTCTTCTCCAGGAACAGACGGCGGATCAGGCCACTGAGAAGCATGTCCCCGTGGTTCAGAAGGCTGCAAGCGGAATGAAAGTTGTTGTCGGCAGCGTTCCGCACCCAATGGAAGAAAAGCACTACATCCAGTGGATTGAAGCCATTGCAGGCGGAAAGATCCACCGCGTATTTCTCAAGCCGGGTGGTGCTCCGGAGGCCGAGCTGCCTGTTGATCCCCAGGGGGCTCTGGTAAGGGAGTACTGCAACCTGCACGGCCTTTGGAAGGCATAGACTTCCGGCGGCAGTTACGGCGGCAGTTAGATTCTTCTGAAGCCCGGAGGCCGACATCGGCTCCGGCGCTTGAGGGCTCCGGATCAAAAAAAGAAGGCGCAAAACGGCATTGGAGCCGCTTTGCGCCTTACCGCGGCTTGTCTACTTCAGGAATCGATGATGGCAAGGGCTTCTTCGCGGTATGCCTCCATCACATACGGTATGCCGGTGATTTTCGCGCACTCTTCGGTGAGCGACACCAGGTCGCGCCGATTGATAAGGTCGACCTTCCATTTTCTGGCCCCCGCCATGAGTTGTTGGAGGCCGACTTTGATTTTCTGAACTACGTTGTAAATGCCCAGCGCGCCGAGCGGAAAGGAGTCGACTTCCTCTCCGTATATGGTTTTCAGCTCTTCATAGCAGACAAAGAGCTCTTGTTTCTTGGATCCGTACTGTGCCAGCTGTTTCGGAAGCCCGCCGTTTTGGCCGCTGATCCATTTTTCAGCGTTCTTGCCGACCATTCCCGGGATCATCAGTGCGCGCCCCATGCACACGGCTTTGCAGTAGGGCGCACCCAAGGCTAAAGCCTTGAAAACATGGTCTTCCGTTGAAAAAGCTCCTGCAAAAGCCAAATGCGGGACGAATTGTTTCTTCTGCGCCAAACGCTCGCACAGCTCGTAGGCCATAGCGTGCAGATAGATGGCGGGAATACCCCATTCACACATCATGCGCCAAGGGCTCATACCAGTACCGCCGGGGGCTCCATCGATGGTCAGAAGATCGATTTCCGCCTCGGAGGACCATTTGATGGCCATGGCAAGCTCGCGCATCGGATAGGCCCCGGTCTTAAGGGTGACGCGTTTGGCTCCGAGCGAGCGAAGGCGCTCCACCTCTTTCATGAAGCTTTCCCTGTCCACAAAGCCGAGGCGCGAATGCCGCTCGAACTGTTTGATCGCTCCGCTTCGAAAAGCCTGCTGAACAGCGAGATTTTCCGGGTCGGGCGTTACTATGTAACCCCTTCGTTTCAATTCTATGGCGCGCTCCAGGGTATTGACCTTGATCTCACCGCCGATGCACTTTGCACCTTGTCCCCACTTGAGCTCTATGGTCTCGACCCCAAGTTCTCCGATCACGTACTCCGCGACTCCGAATCTGGTATCTTCCACGTTAAGCTGAACGATCATATCCCCCTTGCCTTGGTGGTAGCGCCTGTAGCTCTCCACGCGCCTGCGCATTTCGGGGGATTCCACAACATTTCCTTTACTGTCCACTTGAAGTTGCGGGTCGATTCCACAGACGTTTTCACCGCACACGATGGTGATGCCGCTTATCGCAGCTCCGACTGCAAAATGCTCCCAATTTTTCCTTGCAATATCCGTGCTGCCCAGAGCGCCGGTGAATACGGGGACCGACATGGTGACCGGTGATCGGCGGCCGTAGGTCGTCTCCGTGTTCACAGCAGGGAAGATCGCGTGGTCGGGATCGGCCTGGATGCCTTCTGCACCAAGGGCGTATCCGAGAATGTTCAGGTGAGAGTAATCCACAGGGTAGTCCTTGTCAGAGCCAGCGGTGACTTCTCCGAAAGGCCCGGGATACAAGAGCTCCCTGCCCCGGAAGGTGGCGGTGAAAAGGTCACAGCCGCCCCGGCACCCGTCTATACACCTGGTGCAAATGCCCGACTGAGGGGCCACGTTACGCGATCGGTTGAAAGTTTGAAGAGCTTCGTTTGCATTGGGTCTTGAAAGGTTCATTGGCACTACCTCCGCAGGTACGTTGGGTTCGAAGGGAAACAGGGTCCGTTTTCGATAAGATAGCTAAGTTTCCGGCGAGCATCAACGGCAATGAGTTGCCACACAGACCTGCCATAAGCTGCCGCTTCTAATAGGTTCTTTGTGGGGTTGCGGGGCCCCTGGTGCGAAGTTGTCGGACGTTGGGCAACATTCTTGGCAATTTTGCCGGCAAAGTTGCCGGTAGAGGAAATTTTCTTGGGTTGATTTGCCGTCTCTCTGTAGACAAGGCGGCACGGACTTGTAAAATGGCAACCCAGTGCTTACGCAACGGCAGTTTTGCCGCTTGACAATGCTTGTCTGCACGGAAATGGAGGCCGGTTCTCATGCCTGGTAAGCTTTCCACCGAAAGAAGCAGCCGCAAAAAACTGGCTGTATTAAGGACACTCAGAGAGGCCAATAAGCCCGTAACGAGTGCTGAGATCACAAGGAAGCTGGCAAGCGAAGGGTATGAAGTCAGCGAAAGAACGGTGCGCCTTTACCTTCAGGCGCTCCAGGAACAGGGCCTCGTTGAAAGGGTGGGGAGGGGACTTCGCAGGATCACGCGGCGGGGCGAAGAGGAGCTCCAGCAGGCCCCGGCGTTCGAGAAAGTAGGTTTTCTCGCCGCGCGGATCGACCAGATGACGTATCGCATGTCCTTCAGCCTGGAGAAGCGGACGGGCACGGTGGTTGCCAACCTTACGTTTATAAAACCGGACGACCTGCGCGGCGCTCTGCCCCATATCTGCAAGGTCTTTGAAAAAGGCTATGCCATGGGTTGCTTGGCCGGTATCTTCGGGCCCGGCGAGCTGGTGGCCGAAAACATCGTGCCTCAAGGTCATTGTGCCGTTGCGACGGTTTGCTCTGTAACGCTCAATGGGGTGCTCCTTGACCATGGGATACCTTCACACTCGCGCTTCGGAGGGCTGTTGGAGGTTGTGGACGGCAAACCGCGGAGGTTTGTGGAGATCATAACCTACAACGGTACGAGTCTTGATCCGTTGGAGATTTTTATCCGCAGCGGGATGACCGATTACCGGGGGGCGGTGGCCACGGGCACCGGCAGGATCGGCGTTGGATTTCGAGAGTTTCCCGCTGAAAGCAGAGAACACGTTTCGGTTCTGGCGGAGCAACTGAGGCGCGTAGGCTTGGGGGGATTCATGGCTTTGGGTTGGCCCGGCCGGCCTTTGGTGGACGTACCGGTCAGTGAAGGGCGCTTCGGAGCCATCGTGATAGGTGGCTTGAATCCGGCGGCTATCCTGGAAGAGTTGGGCATACGAGTGCAGAGCCGAGCTCTTGCCGGACTCCTGCCCTATGAGCAACTGGTTCCCTACCACGAGCTTGAAGCCCAGGCCGGCAGGCTCGGCCTTCTCTGAACAGGGCTGTTTTCCTGCGTGCTCTCTTGGGGCATGATGGCGCAAACAGACGGAAAAACAGCTTTGGAGGTCAAGCGGTGCACATTACACTTCTGCTTTGCAGCTTTTGGTCAAGCACTCCTACCGCCGAACCGGTTCTTCTTTTAAGAGACCGCTGGGGGATTCCCCATGTTTTCGCTCAAACCGACGAAGGTGCTTTTTACGGTCTGGGATATGCTACAGCCCGTGACAGGGCTTTTCAGATGATCTACTCCTTGCGGATCGTGCAAGGCAGACTCGCTGAGACTGTAGGGTTGGTGCGAAACAACCGGCGGCGTATGACCTCGATCGACAGCGACAAGCGGTATCGTACCTTCGGCTTTTTCCGAGCCGCGCAGCGCTGCGCCCGTAATTTGGACGCGAAAAACCTACGGCTTCTTCAGGCGTACTGCGAAGGGGTGAACGCCTACCTTTTCGACCCGCAGAGCGAACTGCATCCTCTTTTTGAGGAACTTGGTGTAGAAATCGAGCGCTGGACGCCTGCCGCGTGCATTGCGACGTTCTGGTATATCGGACAATTCTTCGCGCGAGACGGCACCCGCGAGCTTATAGCCCGCAGGCAAAGGGCTTCAGGGCGGCGCGCTCGAAGCCGGCCGGCGCGGGATGAGGAAGCCGCCGTCGTCAAGCGCGAAGATGTTTCTGAAAGCTGGATCAAAGAGTTAGTGAAGTACGCTCGGGAGCACGGCCTTCCCGCGCGGTCGCAGGGCGCGGACAGCCCGCGCTTCAGCCACGCCTGGGTTGTGGGAGGTCTTCGTTCGGATTCAGGAGCTGCGGTTCTGGTAAGCGATCCTCAGACGCTTGTACGCAATCCTTCGCTTTGGTACGAGTTTCACATAAAGGGGGCGACCTTCAACACGCGAGGTATCGGCGTTCCCGGTTCGCCTTTTATCCTCATTGGTTTCAACCCTTACGTGGCATGGGGTGTAACAGCGCTCGGGGCTGACCAGGCCGATCTTTTCATCCTGAAGGGGAGCGGGTCGGAGAGCTATCGTTTCAACGGAGTGTGGGTTCCGGTGGTCCGGCACCAAGAGCTGATTTCGGTTAAGGGAGCCCGGCCCGTGCCTTTTGTAGTCAGAGAAACCCACTTGGGACCTATTGCGACCGCCCTTTGCTTTGCACGCCCGGGCGAGGGACCGGTGGCGCTTAAACGTATACCGATATGCGAGACGGACCGCGATACGATACAAGCTTTGCTTCCGATGATTCAGGCTCAGAGTGCCGAGGCGTTTGAGAAGGCGCTGGCAAAGTGGCGGTTCCCGAGCGTAAACATACTTTTCGGCGACAAGCGGGGCGGTATCGGCTACAAGGCTCTTTGTGCGGTGCCTGTCCGTTCCAGGCGCGATCGGTCGCAAGGCGCAGTAGCTCACCCTGCGCGTGACGATGCAGACGACTGGCAGGAAATCCTGCCCTTCCACCTTCTTCCGACGGTACGCAACCCTGCGGGCGGCGTGCTTTTCAGTGCCAACCACAGGCCCGTTGAATCTTGGTATCCGATTCCGCTTGGAGTCATGACGGGAGGAGGCGGGGATACCGTGCGGTCCTGGCGCCTCCGAGAGCTCTCGAGCGGAAAAAAGACCTTTGCTCCGTGTGAAGTGCTTTCGGTTCACTTCGATTCGGTCAACCCCGCACGAAGAACCATAGTCCAGGCAGCCTTGTATCTCAGAGACCGCAAAGAAGGCCGGCTTTCGGGCGAAACGCTTAAAGCTCTGGAGGTTCTTGAGCCTTGGTACCGGAACGGTGCGCGATCCGATCTAAGGTATCCGGGTGCTGCTTTGGCCCTGGAGATAAATACCTTTTTCAGAGCCTCCCGCACTCCCCTCGCCCTTAAATACGGAGGCGGCGAGACAGGACTTGTTTTCTTCCTGAAACAGGTTCAGCGGCGGTTGGAAAGCTCAAAACAGGCCGAGTTTACACCACAGGAGGTGCGTTTCTTTGATGACTGCCTTGCTTCCGCCTGGCGCTCCGCCCTCCGAAAGTACGGCTCTGATCCGGGTAATTGGAACGAACGAGCCCTGCGGGCGATTGCTTCGCGCAAGATGGGGGCGTTTGAAGCGCTGCACGGTTTTCCCTCTCTTAACAAATCCCTGGACAAGAACCTTCCGGATCTCTACCGAGTCGATCCGGGAACAATCGCCTGTCAAACAAGCCAGTCGTACACGCAATGGGTACCGCTTGATGATCCTGACAAGGCCCTTAGTGTCTGCCCGCCCGGCCAATCCGAGTCGCCGCGGAGCCGGTTTCGATTCAGCACCTACGATTTGTGGGCGAAAGGCGAGCTGCACCCTGCGCCTCTTTCGCGTAAAACCGTCGAGAAATACGTTGTAGAACGAACGTTGCTTCGCTTCAGAGAGCCTCCGACATATCGTAATCCGATTATTGAAAGGCGGTTGGCCGATCCGACCGTGATCTTCTACAAGGGGACTTATTACCTTTATGCAACGAACGATGTAGACGGAGACAGAGGCTACCGGGCCTACTTGTCGAAGGATTTGGTCCACTGGAAGCGAGGCCCCGTGGTTTTCAAACCCGGAAGACCTCATGTCTGGGCGCCTGATATAAATCGCGATCCTCAAACGGGGCTCTTCTACTTGTACTACACAGCGGACCGGACGGTCGGTGTTGCAAAAGCTTCAAGCCCCCTGGGACCCTTCCGTATCGTGCGGGACCTTGTCCGCGGAGCCATAGATGCCCATTTCTTTCGGGATACGGACGGAACCCTTTACCTGTACTACGTAAAGCTCCCTGGGTTCCGCATCACCGTTCAGCCGATGGCTTCGCCTGTAGAGCCGGAGGGCGAAGCCAGAGTACTGCTCCAGCCCGAAAGCCCCTGGGAGATCCGAAACGGAAGGGTCACGGAAGGTCCATGGCTGCTTGCGCGCAGAGGCCTTTATTATCTCCTTTACAGCGGATCGGGCGCGGATACACCTGATTACGCGGTCGGATATGCCGTATCGAGAAGCCCTATGGGCCCCTTTGTGCGGGCCGAGCACAATCCCGTTCTGCACCGGTCTGAAGGAGTCTTCGGCCCGGGGCACGGCTGTGTTGTTGAGGACGGGACAGGAGCGCTTTGGTTCGTGTATCACCAAAAGCGATCAAGCCTTCGCAAATGGGATCGATTTATTTGTATGGACAGGCTTTTCTTAAGCTCCCGAGGAAAGCTCACAGGCACTGCAACGCGAGGGAAGGATCTCCCGGCCCCGATTCCTCACGCGCAGACTGTGCGAAACCGCAGCTTGGCTGTAAGGTTCGATGCCGCAAGCCGCCGCCTTGGTTTCGAGCAGCTTTCGGCAGGTGTTAGGTGGTGTGAAACCGTCGGTGCCGCGGAAAGGTCCGGCAAAGAGCTGACCGGTGTGGATCCTTACTCCAAGAGGTTGTCGTTTCGCTTCGTGGGGTGGGCCGAGACCCCGTCCGGGGTTCAGACCGAACTGCCGGTTTCAATGACAGTGCTGCTTGATCACCAAGATCCCGTTGTCACCCTGCGCCTGGAGGCTCAAGGCGCGCCGGCAGGTACTGTTGTTTCCTATCCTTTCCTATTTGGAAGTATGGAAGGCGGGACCGTGGTACTTCCAAGTTGCGAGCCGGAGGTTCACCGGACTGAAGCACCGCTCCAAAAGTTGCGCTTTGTGGAAGGAGCATGGCGGTACCTTCCCTGTTTCGGTTTAATCGCGCGCCGCGGCGCCGCGGCTTTGCTTGTCGTGCTCGAGACGGCGGGAGGTCAGGCAAAGCTCAACCGGCGTAAGGACGGTGCGGCGGTGGGAGTTTCTTGGCGCATCGAAGCTCAAAAACCCTTCGTTCTAAAGCTTTTCTTTGAAGAAAAAGGAGGACTTGCCGCTTTACGGGAGAGGTTCCGCAGGTGGTTCGCCCGGTATCAGGCGCCGCAGTTTCTCAGGGATCTTGCGCGGGGGGATCCTTCCGTGCGGAAGCTTGCTGCAAAGAGGTGGGAATGGTTTTTTGCCCCCGGTCAGGTGCGGCCTCCCGATTTTCCGGACCGACGTGAAAAGCGCCCGTAGCGGTATGCCGCCTCTTGACGATTCCTGCCGCTGCCGCGATAGTGGGCGCGTGGGACCGGAGGCCGAGGAACCCGGAGTCTGAGCCTGCCACAGGAGGAAAGCACAATGGGTAGGGAACCGGTAAAAGTCGCGATCATAGGCCTTGGTTTTGGCGCGGAGTTCATTCCTATTTACCAGAAGCACCCGCAGGCGGTCATGTATGCGATTTGCCGGCGGAACGAGTCCGAGCTCAATCGCCTTGGAGACGCCTTCGGGGTTGAGAAGCGGTACACGAAGTATGAGGACGTTCTGGCGGATCCGGAGGTTGATTTCGTTCACATCAACACGCCGATTCCGGATCACGCATGGATGTCGCTTGAGGCGTTGAAAGCCGGAAAGCATGTCATGTGCACGGTGCCGATGGCCACTACGATCGAAGACTGCGAAAAAATTGTAGACATGGTCAGGGAAACCGGTCTCAAATACATGATGGCCGAAACCGTGGTGTACAGCCGCGAGTTTCTCTTCGTGAAAGAGCTTTACGAAAAAGGCGAGTTGGGCAAGATCCAATACATGGAGGCTTCACACACGCAGGATATGGAGGGGTGGCCGGAATACTGGGAGCGAATGATTCCCATGCACTATGCAACTCATGTTGTGAGCCCGGTCCTGGGGCTTGTCAAGGGGCGGGCAGAATATGTTTCCTGTTTCGGTTCCGGTACCGTGAACGCAAGGATCGCGCGCAAATCGGGTAATCGGTTCGCGATCGAGACGTGTCACATAAAGATCCGTAACTCGGACCTTGCGGCTCATATTTGGAGGTTTCTCTATGATACCGCAAGGCAGTACCGCGAAAGTTTCAACGTGTACGGAACGAAGAAAAGCTTCGAGTGGGCGCTCATTGAGGGGGAGAAACACGTAATTCACACGGCGAAGCGGCCTGAGAAGGAAATCCCGGAAAGGGTGGAGGTGCCGGATTACGCCCACCTTCTTCCCGAACCGATCCGGCCTTTTACAAGGACGATACAGGACGCCGAACACCTTTCGTTTATTCAAGGCGGAGGCCACGGAGGCTCCCACCCGCATCTGGTTCACCAATTCGTCTCCGCTTTGGTCGAGGATCGCGATCCTTGGCCTGACGCCGTTACAAGTGCGAATTGGACGTGCGTCGGTCTCTGCGCCCACCAGTCCGCCTTGAAAGGAGGAGACCGGGTGAATCTTCCCGAGTTCACGCTCACCTGACGTGAGGTGCGTTCGGCAGCTGGAGCCCGGCGGCGTGCACCGAGAGCTCCTGCAGGTGCGTAGCCCCAGCCCATGACCGCGTACGGCCGGTAACGCCGCTTCGGCTTCCGAACGAAACTCCTTTCGCGGCTTTTTGCCGGAACAGGTATGATGCCGGAAGTGAGCCACCGAAGACCTGACCCGTTACACCTCCCCGGAGGGAATCCGGCGGGCTCGGTTTTGTGTGCTGCAGTCAGGTCAGAGCGAAGCCTCGCAGCCCAGGTCTCCGTCGGGAGCTTGCGGATCCACTGTGGCGTCGACTCCCGGGTCGGGGTACGGTGGCAGCGGCGGCGGTCCGTGTCTGAACCTGAAATCGACCAACCAGATCGCATCGCTTAGATCGACCCTGCCGTCATCGTTTGCGTCCGCTGCGTCCATGCAAGGCGGCGGCGGTCCGTCCCTGAAGAGGTAGCTGAAGACCCAGATTGCATCAGCCACATCAACACGGCCATCATGGTTCGCATCGCCGCGCACAAGCTTAGGCGGGATGATTTCAGCTTCACAGGGCTCTGAGGCTGCTGTGCTGGGACCAATCGAGGCTATCGCCCTGTAGGTGTAAGTCCCGGGCGGTACCCTCTCGTTGACGTAGGAAGTCGCGTTACCGGGTAGAGGCCCGAAGTAATCGGTACCCTCCGGACCCTCTCTTTCGATAACTATCGAGTCATAAGTCCCAGCAAGGCTCCAGGTTAAGGTCACCCGTCCTTCCAAACCAATGACAACAGCCGCGCAAATGAAATCGGCGGGCGGGGAGACAACCTCCACCTCGCAGTATGCAGGCGGCGTCACTCCACTGGTTTCACTTTCTGCATACAACAGGTACTGGTGGGTTCCAGCAGGAACCCCCTCGTCCTTCCACTCGGTCACAGTGCCTTCAAGCACCGCAACCTCAACGGCATCACGATACACATGGATCGTCTGATACTGCCAGCTGTTTGTCCAGGCCAGCGTAACGGTGTCGTCATGAGCTTCGCAGTTGACAAGCACAGGCGGCGGAAGAACTTCGACTTGACAAACAGCCGCTGCACTGACGCTGCCAAGGGCGAAGCCGATCACCTCATATGTCCACGTGGCCGGTGTGGGGAGCTGATCCACGTAGCTTGTGGTGGATCCGTCAAGGCCCTGCGCAATAACTTCACCGTTGCGGCGCACCGTGATCGAGTCGTAAACCATGGGGTTCGTCCAGCTCAAGCGCACCTCATTTGCAATCGGTTCTATCGCGCAGGCAAGTTCACCCGGAGCCGGTATGACGTTGACTGTGCAAGCGGCGGGGCCGCTCAGGCTTTCACCGATTCGGCCGCGCACTTCGTAGTTGTACGCACCCGGCTCCAGATCACTGTCGGTGTACTCGCTTACATCGCCGGCAAGACCCTCTTCAATCACCGTACCGTTTCTTGTGATCTGAATGCTGTCGTAGGCGTCGGTATCAGTCCACCTCAGGTGAACGGTCGTGCCTTCAGCGCTGCAGACAAGGTCGACCGGCGGCCGAGGAATCGTAAGAGTGCACTGAACCGCAGGCGCGCTGCTGGGGTCTACGATTCCTATAACTTCGTATGTGTAGGTGGTTCCGGGTTCAACGTCCGTGTCGCGGTGCGTGGTGGTTGTTCCCGGAAGCTGAACAAGTTCTTCACCGTTTCTCAGGATCACGATCGAATCGTAAACCTCAGGCAGGCTCCAGCTCAAGGTAACGCCTGTTTCATCAGCAAGACAATGCAATTCGGCAAGCGGCTGTGGAGCATGCACGCTGCAGGAAGCTGGATCGGAAAGACTTGAACCCGCTTTGGCCACGATTTCGTACTCGTAGTCGCCCGGTCCGAGCGGTCCGTCCTCATAGCCTGTCTGATCGCCGGGCAAAGCGGCGACAAGCTCGCCGTTGCGATACAGCTTGAGTTCCTGGTAACCGGCCGGCACGGTCCAAGTGATACTTACGGTTCCAGCTCGGCTTGAGCAAGACAGATCGCCCGGGGGCGCAATCGTGGAGATCGTACAGGAAGCAAGCTCGCTTATTGCAGCTCCTTGAACGGTCCGCACTCCGTACTCATACGTACCGGGAACGCTGACCGTCTCCTCGAAAGTCGTAGCATCACCGGGAAGCTGGGCTACAACCTGGCCGTCCCGCAACACTTCGACTCCGGCTGCCGGCCCGGGCAAAGTCCAACTCAAGCGCACGGTCGCACCTACGGTCTCACACGCCAGATTTTCCGGAGGCAACGGAAGCGAAATCGAACAGGCGGCAGGTGCACTCAAGTTGCCGTCGATCACTCCGACCACTTCGTACTCGTAGGTTTGACCTGCTTGTGCGGTTTGGTCCAGATACTGCGTTGCATCACCGGGAAGCGAGGCCAGCACCTCTCCGTTTCGAAGAACCTTCACTTCGCTGTAAGCGTCGCCGTTTTGCCATGTGAGGGTGACTTGAGGCCCTTCAGCGCTGCGGGCAAGATCAAAAGGAGCGCCCGGCGCCACAACCTCACAGTCCACCGCCGCGCTTATCGATGTCCCGAAGCTCGCCACAATCTCGTAACGGTGGGTTCCCACTTCAACACCTGAGTCCATGTACTGCGTTGTGTCACCCGCCAACTGGGCGACCAACCCGCCGTCGCGGTAAAGAGCGATACTTTCGTAAGTGGCGGTATTGGTCCATTGCAACGTCACGGTATCGGCCACAGCGCTGCATGTTAAGTCGGCAGGCGGAGTCAAAACAACGATCTCGCATGCTGCAACCGCGCTTGCAGAGCCTTCCACCTCTCCGAACAGTTCGTAGGTATGAGTTCCGGGCGGCACATCTTGATCTTGATAAGCGGTGGTTCCACCCGGAAGTCGCGCCAACTCCTGGCCGTCTCTGAGAAGAACGATTGTCTCGTACAACTCCCCGTTCTCCCAAACGAGGCTCACCACGGTCGCTTCGGCTGAGCAGGCCAGATTGGAAGGTGGCACCAAAATCTTCAGTATGCAGACAACAGGGTCGGAGAGGTTCCCGTCCTTTTCTCCCGCAACCTCAATGCGATAGCTGCCCGCTGCAAGCCCTTCAACAATGTACTCGGTTGTATCTCCGCTGACTACGATGTCGCCCAGTCCGGGAACGAGAATATGAACCGCATCGTACTGAACGGGCGAAGACCAGCTGATTGTTGCATTTTCTCCCGAAGCCGTGCACGAAAGGTTCTCAGGAGGAGCAACAACAAGTACGGTGCAGCTTGTTGTATCCGAGAAGTTGTCGCCTATGATCCCGCGTACTTCATATGTATGCTCTCCGGGCGGGACTCCCGTCTCGGTGAATGTGCCCAAACCTCCCGGGAAAACCGCAAGCAGATTTCCGTCCCTTGTGATTTCCACTTTCTCGTAAGGATCCGGTTCGTTCCACCGCAGTGTTACAGTACTGCCGGTAACCTCGCAAACCAGATCGCTCGGAGGCTGGACCACAACCACCGCACAAGAAGCAGAGACACTTTCATACGGATCAATTCCCGTCCAAACTTCGTATGTGTGAGGGCCGAAAGGCACGCCCTGATCTTCGTAGCTTGTAGCTGTGCCCGGAAGCTCGGCCATGACATCACCGTCACGCGCAACCACAACGCCTCCGACGCTTCCCGTCAGGCTCCATGTGAGAGTTACGGTTTGACCCCGGGCCGCGCAGCTCAGAGAAGCGGGCGGGGGAACTTGAATCCTTATCTCGCAGGAGACGCTTCCGGTGGTAACTCCGTCTGATTTGCCTCGAACTTCATAGGTGTGCGGCCCGACAGGGACCTGAGTGTCGGTGTAGGTGGTTGCGTCTCCGGAAAGTTGCGCAAGCAGTTCGCCGTCACGCAGGATCTCAACAGAATCATAGTTGTAAGGATTGCTCCAAGTAAGTTTCACAGTATCTTCCTCAGGAGCGCAGACCAGGTCGGTCGGCCGAGGGATCGACTCCCCGGTAAATACGCTTACCTGGCCGGCGCAAGGTCCGCCCAGAAGACTTTGGAGCGGAGCACCCGCGGCAACGTCGCTTCCTTCGTTTCCACTGTGGTCGCCCAGGCCTGCAACGGATGAAGCGAAACGGGCTCTTGACCTTTTAGCTTGAATGCGGATTCCGTAGTCAGGCCATTGGTGGAGGCTGAGCATCACGGGCCAGTCGGGGCGACCGAAAAGGATATAGAGCGCTCCGGCGTTGGGGAACGAGGCCGGGGTAGCCCTCGGAGCTCCTACAGCAAAGTCATCCTTGCCGTCGGCATTGAAGTCACCGATTGCAGCAACAGCCGCTCCCGTGCGCCACCAATCGTTCTCACCTTCTATTACGACACCGAAGGAGGCCATATCGAAGAAGGTTATGGTTTCAGGATAACTGTCGGCTCCGAAGACCAGATATACGCGCCCGCGCTCGCGGCCGTGCGAATATTGTATAAAGCTCCTGGAGTAAGGCGCTCCTGCAATAAGGTCAGGCCGTCCGTCGGCGTTTACATCACCGCCTGCAACCGACCAACCCAGCCGCTCTTCAATCGAACCTGCAGCAAGACGAAAACCCGCACCGTTCAATGGAGCCCGGGCATCGATTACAGGAGGAAGGTTCGGCGAGCCGAAAAGAACAAGCACCCGGCCGCCGTTGACAAAACCACCCGGATCCTCAAAAGGAGCTCCTATCGCAATATCCGGAGAACCATCACCGTTAAGGTCCCCTACTCCTGCAACCGACCATCCCAGCCGGCCGTAAGCTTCGCCTCCTTTAATGGTGACATCAGCGTCTTTTTCCAAGTCAAGCACTGCGGGTCTGCCGGGCCGCCCGTAGATTATGTAAGCTTTTCCGGCTTGGACTTTGTCCCCTCTTTGAGCTCTGGGAGCTCCTACGAGTAAATCTGCAAGCCCGTCGCCGTTTATGTCGCCTGCTCCTGCAACAGCAAATCCCGCGTTTTCGGCAGGTCCCGCTCCTACTACTCTGGTTGCAGAGAGAGAGTCTATGTCAATGGACTGCGGCCACGAATCCGTGCCGTAGATTATTTGCACCGCGCCGGTGAAAGCGACTCCGTCGTCGTTGTCTCCGTCGATGTGGCCGGGAGCACCCGGTAGGCCGACGGCTATATCCGGGGAGCCGTCACCGTCGAAGTCCCCGATACCGGCCACCGAAGTGCCGAGGAAAGCTCCGGGCACGCTGGTTGATATCTCGGTGTAGGGACCGAAGCCCGGAGGAACCTGCGTTGTTCCCGTGATTCCCGGTTTGCCGAAAAGAACGAAAGCACGACCTGCCTTGGGAGCGGTTGCACAAGAGTCGGGAGCACCGACAAGAAGGTCTCCCAACCCGTCGCCGTTCAGGTCACCGGCAGAGCCCAAAGAAGTGCCGAACCTCGCCTCACCCTCGGTTCCTTCATAGATAATGTCTCCCGGTACGGAGCCCGGTCCGGTCGCACAGTCGTCATTAGCCCGCGCAGGACTGTGGCACACAAACAGAAGAACCAAAACCAATAAGACTAGGACTGACCATCGAGTGACCATAACCTCCTCCCATGTTTGGACTTCGACCACCCGTTGTGGGTTTTTACGGGGGTTCGACCCGCTGCCGCCTCAGACCCACAGCCTTGTTGCCTGTTGGAAACAGAATCCAGTTTAAGCCTTCTTGGCGGGCCGGATCAAGAGCCGCCGGGCCGTGAAGGGGCCTTAGAGGCCGCCGTAAAGCTCGCAGGATAGGTCATCCGGAGTCGGATCCAGGCCCAGATCCGGGAAAGGAGGGGGCAGGGGGGGCGCTCCGCCGAACAGGAAGCCCAGAATGCGGACCGGGTCTGCTATGTCAATTACACCGTCGTCGTTTGCATCGGCCGTATCCAGGCACCCTACGGCCTTGTTGGAGAAAAGGTAGCCCAGCACCAGAATTGGATCCGCGATATCGAGGGAACCGTCGCCGTTTGCATCGCCCCGCATAAACAACGTCCCGCAAGCAAACGAGCCTTCGGCGCAGTCCGTTCCGTTGCAAACCTGTACGGCAACGTTTTTCGGCTCCCCGCAATTGTAACTCTCAATGATGATTGTGTTCTGGTCCACAAGGGTGAATTCCTGTGCAACCCCCTCAACAGATACCTGTGTCTGAGGGATGAACCCCGAACCTTGAATGGTTACCGTTGCTACGTTGCCTTGGTACTCTGCGCTCACTTCCGAAATAGAGATCTCAGGCCAGGTTACGTTCAACGTGCCGTCACGCAGCGCGGGGAATATGTCGTCCAGCGCCTCGTTGGTCGCATATGCGTTTCGAAGGAGCGCTCCCGTACCGCCTTCGCCCGTGCGGCGTCCTTCCTCGGGGAGGTGCAGCGCGTAGACACCGGGCGGAATGCCGGGATTCAGCTTACAGGTGAAGCCTCCCACCGGAATATCAGTGCCGCCGGGCAACGTAGTACCGTCATACGGCGGCAGGAAGTCCATGATCCAACCGAAGGCCGCCCAAGTATCTGTCACAATCGAGTCGGACCACTCAGGGGCAGGATCGCTCGGCAGAATAAGATCTTGGACTTGGAACATACCCGGGTCATATGCAACGACCGCGGTTAAGCCGGCGATATTATCTTCAGCGGTAAGGAAAAAGGAAACGGAGAAGGTGCTTTCAAGAGCCGATACGTTCACGTCACCGACCCTAAGAACAGGCTCCCCCGCAAACAAGCCGCACTTGTATACACAAAGCACAAGCACCGAAAACAACAAAGATTGTCGGAGTAATCGCATAGCGCACCTCTGCTCGATCTTCTCATTACTATCCTAGAGCTTCTGCCAACCAAAAGCAACCGGCCGGGTCGGAGCATGGCATGTTTGCTGTGACAGCTCTTTAACAGAATGCGCCTGAGACCGGAACGACCTCAGGCGCCGCCCGAGCCGCCTTGGCGCAGCGGCACCGGTTCCCATACAATAGAAAGGTCAGCAGGGCGTCGGCCTATAACGGTTGAAAAGTGCGATGGAACGGTTTCGGTTCACTATGGGAGAGGTCCCGTCCTTCATGTCGTTCCCGTTCGGGCTTCTCGGTTTTCACAATAGGTTTAACAGCGCCTTACTGGTCCGAGTAGGTGTAGTGCGAATCGGTGCAGTTTGAACGCAAGCTGTACAGCTCGGAACAGGATCCCGCTTTTTCAGTTTGAAACGGAGGTAGCTTAGTTAATGGGCGGTGATAATAACATGGGCATCTTGAGAAAAGTTACAGCGCTTCCGACGTTGTACGCATTCGTATTGCTGCAAAGCGCGTTGGCAGGGCCTTACGACGTACGCATCAACGAACTTCATTACCACCCGGCGGGTGAAGACCAGGCGCTTGAATTCGTTGAGCTTCACAACACCGGGGAGACGGACGTTGACCTTTCAGGCTGGTCGTTCACCTCGGGAATCACTTACACGTTTCCCTCTGGTGTTGTGATACCGGCTTTCGGCTACTTGGTCGTCGCCAAGGATCCCGCCGCGCTTCAGGAAGTTTTCGGCCCCCTGCCTGTTGTAGGCCCTTACGAAGGATTTCTTTCGGACGGTGGCGAATGGATCAGGCTTGAAGATTCACGGGGAAGGGTGATTGAAGAGTTCAGCTGGAGTGATTCGGCGGCTTGGCCCCAGAGGGCGGACGGCCGGGGTGCTTCGCTTGAGCTTATCCGCCCGCGCGCGGAGCCTGATTGGGGTGACAGCTGGGCCTCAAGTGTGGTCGTAAACGGCACCCCAGGTTCGGTAAACAGCCATTCCGAAGGGTACGAAGAGCAGACGATCCTCACCGAGGGCGCGCAAGGGCGCTACTTCAAGGGCGTAGCCGATCCTCCCGCCGATTGGACGGACCCTGATTTTGATGACTCTTCGTGGCCTTCGGGGCCCAGCGGTTTCGGTTACGGGGACGGGGACGATGCCACCGTGCTTACGAATATGCAGGGCAATTACAGCACCGTTTACGTGCGCATGTATTTCAGCCTGACCGATACCGATTTCCGGAAACTTTCCCTTTCGGTTGTTTTTGACGACGGATTTGTCGCTTACCTGAACGGCCAGGAAGTGGCGAGGTTTCTGGCTCCCGGTTCCCCCGGAGAGTTTGTGCCTCATACAGCTTTAGCCGCTGATCTCCACGAATACACCGACGGACCTGCCGCAGTGGACCTGACGGCGTTTATTCCGCTGTTGCGTGAAGGTGACAACGTTCTTGCTCTTGTGGGTCTTAATGAATCGCTTGATTCCTCAGATCTTTCGCTCGCGCCCACTCTTTCGGGGGTGAAGCGGGTTTTGGGCATCGATGAGGTAATGGGCCGGCGTGTTGTGGAATCGGTTATTCGGCAGGGAGAACGGTGGCGTTATTTCAAGGGCACGGAAGAGCCGCCCGAGGGCTGGACGGCCGTTGATTTCGACGACAGTGCGTGGCCTGAGGGGGTGGCGGGCTTCGGCTACGGCGACAACGACGACGCCACCGTGCTTGAGGATATGCAGCGGATTCCCGGGACCCAGCCCGGATACAGCACGCTTTACCTGCGCCGGACCTTTTCCCTGCAGGGAGACCCCCAGTCGGTGCACCGCCTTTACCTGCGGATCGATTACGATGACGGTTTCGTCGCCTATCTCAACGGTGTAGAGGTGGCCCGCAGCCCGAATGTCACCGGATCGCCGCCTGCCCACGATGCGCTTGCAACCGCGCAACACGAAGCAGGCGCTGTGGAAACCTATGATATTACGGCGTTTCGCGGGCTGCTCAGTGACGGAGTGAACTGCCTGGCCGTTCAAGGGCTCAACACTTCACTTGAAAGCTCAGACTTTTCTCTCCACCCGGAGCTTGTGATCGACCACACGGTAAGAGCGCGGCCTGAGGCATTGAGCTGTCCGGTTGAGATCAACGAGATCGCGCCTTCTGCCGTGGGAGGGTGGATCGAGCTTTTCAATCCATCGGACGCTCCGTGGGATTTGAGCTCTTACCGTTTGGGACTCTCACCTCGGCAGACGGCGCTTTACGGTTTTCCCCAAGGCACCATCATTCAGCCGCACTCTTTCTTGGTTGTGAACGAGCAGGATCTCGGCGCTCAGATACCGACCGCCGGTGTGGTTCTTCTTACTGATCCTGCAGGGCTTCTTCTTGTCGACAGCCGCGCTTACGATCTCAAAGGCGCGGCGGCCGGCTCCTGCGCGCGGTATCCTGACGGCAGGGGGCCCATGAAGGTGGTTCCCGGCGCCACGCCCGGTGAACCGAACACACCTTCTCTTTCACACGACGTGGTGATCAATGAGATTATGTATCACCCCGCAGCAGCGCCCGGGGAAGTGGAGCCCGAATGGATAGAGCTCTGGAACACTGGCTCTGAAACTTTGGACTTAACGGGTTGGGCTTTTACCAGGGGAATAGACTTCCGCTTTCCCGACGGAACCACTTTGCCTGCAGGAGGTTTTCTTGTTGTCGCCAAGGATCCCGACCGGCTTACAGCCGAGTATGGGACGACCAATGTGGTGGGGCCGTTTGAGAGCGGACTTAAGAACGACGAAGAGTTGATCCTCCTGCGGGATAACTATGGCAATCAGGTGGACAGAGTTCATTACGCCGACGACGGCAGGTGGCCCACAGAGGCAGACGGCGGGGGGCCGAGCATTGAGCTTATCAATCCGGCGTATGACAACAGAAGCGGCCAAGCGTGGGCTGCAAGCGCCGGAGCCGGAACCCCGGGCGCTATGAACAGCGCATATCAGGCGGATGTTCCACCCCTTGTAAAAAGAGTCCGCCACAGCCCGGCTGTACCTTCTTCCGCCTCGCCTGTTACGATCTCCTGCAGTGTGGAATCGCCGACTTCGCCCATCGCCCGTGTGACTTTGTACTGGAAGATAGACGGCCAGGATGACTTCACCGCTACTGAGCTTTCCGATGATGGAGCCTCGGGTGACGGAGAGGCAGGCGATGGGGTTTGGGGAGTGATTCTCAATCCGTTTCCCGCCGGCACGGTTGTCTGTTTCGCCATTGTAGCTGAAAGTGAGACGGGCAAAAGCCGCACAGTGCCGGCCTCCTGGGCTCAAGACCAAAGCGTGACAATGCTTTTCCAAGTTCAGGACGATTTGCCTTTCTGGTCTGATCCCACCTACCGGATCGTGATGACGGCTGATCGGATAGATACATTGCGCTCGCGTTCCATTTGGAGCGATGAGCTGCTGGATGCGACCTTTATCGCCGGTGAGGAGATCTTCTACAACGTGGGGATCCGCTACAGGGGCCGCAGCGCGCGGTACCACACGCCCAAGAGCTACCGCGTGCAGCTTACCGACGACGAAAAATTCCGGGATATGAAGCGGATCAACATAAACGGATACCGCCCGGAGACACAGCACCTGGGTATGGGCCTGTTCCGGGTAAGCCGGGTTCCCGCACCTATAAGCCGGCCGGTGAGGTTTGTTTTCGACAACAAGGTTGTCAACCGCTATGTGCACATGGAAGCGGTCCATGAAGGGTTCTTGCGGAGGCGGTTCCCGGGCGATGACGAAGGAAACCTCTACCGAGGGGAGCAGCGGGCCAACCTGGATTGGCGCGGAAGCGATAAAGAAGCGTACCGCCCGTATTACCTTAAGCGCACAAACGTCGAGGAGGACGATTTCTCAGACATTATGGAGCTTTGCTATGTCTTCGACCGGGATACGACCCCTGATGACGAAGTCTTTTACCAGCGGCTCCAGGAGCTTGTCGACATTGAGGAGTGGGCCAGGTTCTTTGCGGTTCATACGGTTATAAGCACCCAAGAGGGCGGGATTTACAGGGACAAAGGCGATGATTATTACCTTTACCGCCGGCCGAGCGACGGCAAATGGGTGCTGATTCCTTGGGACGTGGACGACAGTTTTCTGAATCCGACCGAACGACTTTTCCGGCCGACCGTTCCTTCTATCGTGCGCTTTCTGCATCACCCCGCCGTAACGCCTTACTACTACGCTGCGTTGAAGGAACTTACAGGAGGCGCATTCTCCGAAGAGACGATCGGAAGAAAAATCGATGAGCTCATAGGGATAATCTCAGAGAACCGCGCCGAAGAGCTGCATGCCTTCGCGCAGCAAAGACGTACTTTCATTGACGAACGAGTTCCGACGGAATTCCATGCTTCGCTCGGCCCCGATACGCTCGTAAGTGCGGAGAGCGAAACTTGGCGCTATTTCCGGGGAACGACGGAGCCTTCCGGCGGGACCACCGCTTGGACCGCCGTGGATTTCGATGACAGCTCGTGGCCCACCGGACCCGGGGGGTTCGGATACGGCGACGGTGATGACGCGACAGTGCTTGACGATATGCGGGGCAATTACACCACCGTTTATCTGCGGCATACTTTTACGGTTGACGATCCTTCTGAGATCCAGAGCCTGGCTTTGGCCGTCCTAGTAGATGATGGTTTTGTAGCTTACCTGAACGGCACTGAAGTGGCTCGATTCCATGCGCCCGGCGTACCGGGTGATCCGGTACCTGCAGGAAGCACGGCGACAGCGGATTGGGAGGCGCGAACGCCGCTTACCTTCCGCATTGAGAATGCAGGCGGGATCCTTCGCCGCGGCACAAACGTGCTTGCGCTTCAAGGGTTGAATTCGTCCCTCAACAGCAGCGACTTTTCCCTGGCCGCCACCTTGGGCCGAGGAGTTCTTGTTGCTGAAGGCTGCCCGGGTGACTTGTATGTGGCGGGAACGGATCTCCTTATCTCAGGCGTGACTTCAGTAGCCGACACCTTTCACGTGGCGGTAAACGGAGAGGAGATTCCTTTCGATCCCATGACCGGCGAATTTGAGGCGTTGGTTTCGATCGCCGCCGGGGTGGAGCACATAATCGTCGAGGCGCTTCGAGAGGATCTGAGCATCTACGACCGCGCTGAGTTTACAGTAACGGTGGTTCAATCAATAGGCGGAGTGCTGCCCGGCGACAGGACGCTCGAAGCTTCCGGCGGCCCTTACCTTGTGGGGGGATCTCTCGTCGTACCGGCAGGCGTGACCCTCACCGTCGAGCCCGGCACGGAGCTTATCTTCCGAGAAGGGGTGACCGTACGGGTTGAGGGTGGAATTTCAGCTGAGGGAACGCAGGACCTGCCGATCGTTCTAAGCGGCGTAAGTTGTGTTGAGAACTGGGGCGCTTTTGATCTGCGGGGAACGACCCAGGACAATAGATTCGCCTGGTGTGTCTTTAAGGGAGCGGGTGCTTTGGGAAGCAGTCCTGCTGCCCTTACCGTGCGCTCCGGAAATGTCGCTCTTTCGCACTGCACCTTTGAAGACATCTCGGGCGACGCCCTCTTCGGAGCTTCTTCGACGATAAGCGTGGCCGATACAACGATCCGCCGGGCTGACCGAGGCGTTGTACTTGAGTGGTGTCCTTCTGCTGCCATCGAGCGCACGTTGATCGAGGACCTCCAAGGCACCGGAACGTGTATATCGGTAAACGGCTCAATGGCTTCCCCGGTAGCGATCGTTGATTGCACCGTGGGGGACACGCCCGGTGTGGGCGTAACCGTTGAGAATGGAGCGGTCCGCGTTTCAGGGTGCACGATAAGCGGTTGCGGCAAGGCCGGACTCAGCCTCTACGGATCCCAAAGGAGTATCGTTGAGAAAAGTCTGATCCATCACAATCATATCGGGATCGCTCTGCACGACAGCCACAGAGCGCTCCTTGATCACAATACGATAGTCGACAACACAAAGGCCGGAATCGTTTGTTCCGAGGCGACCGAAGGTCGTGGAAGCGGACATGCGGAGGTACGAAGCTGTATTGTCTACTTCAACGGAGAAGCTTTGCAGATCGATGATCTCGGCACGGCGGCCTTTGCGTTCAGCGATATCGAGATGACTCCTTTGCCGCCCGGCGAAGGGAATTTCAACTCCGATCCGCTTTTTACCGACCATGGAGCTGCGCAGTACAGCTTGAGTGCGGACTCCCCCTGCATAGGTGCCGGGGAGAACGGTACAGATGTCGGTGCAATACCTTACACGGACGTGCCGGGGGCGCCTCGATCGCTGCGCGTTGTGGGAGTTACCTCAAGCAGTATCGCGCTTGCTTGGGACGATGCTTCGGTGAACGAAGATGGATTTGAGCTTTACCGCAAGGGACCGGGAGAGGAGGATTTTCAACTTATTGCCGCATTGGCCGCCGACACAACAAGTTACGTTGATGTAGGCTTGACGCTTTTTGAGACCTACACCTACCGCATCAGGGCCTTCAACGATCAAGGGTACTCCGATTGGTCCAACGAGATAAGCGTGCAGGTTCAACCCACGCCTTCTGCTCCCACGGATTTGGTGGTGCTTGAAGTTACTGCAAATGCAATAACCTTGGGGTGGAAGGACAACTCGGACGATGAGAGCGGTTTTGAGCTCTACAGGACCGAACCGAACGGTGAGACCTTTTCCCTTCTTGTTCGGCTTGGACCCGATGTGACCACCTACCGGGATGATTCGCCTCCCCTTGAACCCGGAGCTTTGTACCGTTACCGCGTGCGGGCGTACAATGCAAGCGGAGCTTCCGGTTGGTCGAATACGGTTGAGCAGCGCACGGGTATCCCTCCTTCGGCACCTGAAAATCTTTCCGTCTTAAGCTACGGGGTCGACGGCATAACGATCGGGTGGACCGATACCTCGGACAACGAGCAAGGTTTTGAGATCCAGATAAAGGAGCCCCAAAGCGGCGAGTGGCGGGTTCGCGCCACCGTTGCTGCAGACACTACGAGGTTTGAAGACACTGGATTGCAGCAGGATACCGTTTACAGCTACAGGGTCCGTTCCTTTAATGAAGCAGGAGCTTCGGCGTGGGCCGGCCCTGTCAGCCGGAAGACGGGCAAAGTGCCGGAACCGCCCCAGGACTTCTCGGTTGTTGATGTCGGAGCTGATTGGATTCTCCTTGCCTGGGGAGAGGCGGAGGGAACAGGCTATGAACTTGAACGCGCCGTCGAGGAAGGCCCGTTCGAACCCCTCTCTTTGTTTACGCCGGGAACACTGTCCTACGCGGATACCGGGCTTGCTCCCGGAACGACCTACCGCTACCGCCTGCGCACCATAAACGCCTTTGCAACTTCGGCCTGGTCGTCTGTTGCAGTCGGAACTACAGGGCACCTGCCCCAAGCCCCCGCCGATCTGGCGGCGGCTGAGGTTGCAGCCTGGCCTCCGCCTGATACGCAGCCCAGGCCGCTTCCCAGTGAAGTGACATACACCGTGACTCTTACCTGGGACGACCGCGCGGACAACGAGGTGGGCTTTGAGCTTCAGCGCCGGATCGGGGAGGAACCGTGGAGCAGTTTGATCGAGCTTCCCGCCGACTGGGAAAGTTACACCGACCGGGATATTCCGCCCGGAGCGTCCCTATCTTACCGGATCCGCGCTTTGAACCGATTCGGGCATTCCGAGTGGAGTAACGAAGTATCGCTGCGCATTGCAACGGCGCCCTCTGCGCCTGCAAATGTGCGTATCACGGAGGTCGGGGTGAGCTCGCTAACGGTGCAATGGGAAGATCGTTCGGAAAACGAGCTCTGGTTTGAGGTCGAAAGGCGGCCTGAAGGCGGGCGGTGGCAGGTAGCCGGTGTTGTCAGTGCAGACCAGACGACGTTCCGCGATCAAGATCTTCAGCCTGACACAAGCTACACGTATAGAGTTTGGGCACGCAGCCCTTTCCAGTACTCTTTGCCCTCCGAAGAGGTAACCGGCCGCACGGGGCGGGCTCCGAATGCACCTTCGTCTTTGCACGAGAAAAGCTGGAGCACAGAGGCCATAACATTAGGGTGGGAGTATGAGCCTGCTCCGGGGACCGAATTGGTCGTAAAGCGGCGCTCAGGGCGGCAAGGCCCGTGGATCGAAGTTGCACGCTTTCCTGGAGAGGCAACGAGCTGGACGGATCAGAACGTCGAAAGCGGAGAAGTTTATGAGTACCGGATCGAGGCCCGGAACGAGTTCGGTTCCTCAGAACCCAGCTCGGTGCTGCTGACCTGTGCAGGCGTTAAGATCCTCCAGATCGCGCCTGCTGAAGGGCATATCGAAGGAGGTGATCCTGTTGAAATAAGGGGGATCCATTTTGAAGAGGGCCTTGAGGTGACTTTCGGCGGGCGGGTGCTCGGAGGGCTGAGTGTCGTTGATTCCGGGCGCTTAACCGGTGTAGTCCCGCCCGGCAAGAGGGCCGGAGCCGTCGATGTGGCTCTTACCTGGAATTCTCTAAGCGATGTAGTTCCGGCTGGATACCGTTACAGCTTGGGACTGCTTCATGGAGATGCCAACGGAAACAACTTCGTAAGCATTGCGGACGCGATTTACATTCTTTCCTATCTCTTCCGTCACGGCGAGGCGCCTTATTGCAAAGCGCTTGCGGACGTCAACAACGACGGATCGTTGGATATAAGCGATGCGACGTTCCTGCTTAATTATCTTTTTGGAGGCGGTCCCGCACCTTATCCGGAACGGGTGGACTGCAGGTGACATGCGCAGGAGGTCTTCATGAGAACGCGAGGAACGAGAGTCGGCCGCGGTCTTGGAGCGGTTCTCGTTGCAGCTGTATTTGCGTTTGCAGGCGCTTTGAGCGCCGGCTCGCCCTTTGCGCTTAAGATCAACGAGCTGAATTACCACCCCGCCTCGGACCAAGAGAGCTTGTCCTTTGTCGAGCTTTTCAATGCAGGAGGCGGACAGATCGATTTGACAGGGTTTCGGCTCGAGGGGGATGTGCGCTACAACTTCGGCCATGTAACTGTAGGGCCGCGGGCCTATTTGGTTGTGGTGAAAGACCTTCAAACTGCGCGCAGCGCTTTCGGCGAAGTGCGTATGGTCGGGAATTTCAGCGGAAATTTGGGCCACGGAGGCGGGCTGGTACGCCTTGTTGATGCAGGCGGCCGCGTTGTTGACGAGGTTCGTTATGATGATTCTTACCCCTGGCCGGAGCGCTGCGACGGCAGGGGCCCGAGCCTTGAAAGGCGCTCTCCTTACGCGCCTGCCCAGTGGGCTGACTCTTGGCATGCAAGCTTGACGCTTAACGGAACCCCCGGCCTTAAGAACAGCACTTACAGAGCCTTGGAGGACCAGGTTCTGGTTTCGCAAGGCGCTTTGTGGCGCTACTTCAAAGGAACCGCCGATCCGCCCGAGGGTTGGCTCCTTCCCGGATTCGACGACTCTTCCTGGCAGAGCGGCGCGAGCGGTTTCGGATACGGCGATGACGATGACGCCACGATTCTTGATGATATGCAGCAGATTGCAGGCCAGCAGGACGGCTATACCACGCTTTTTATACGAATCCGTTTCACGCTTTCGAAGCTCAATTATCTCAGGCTCCACCTGCACGTTCGGTACGATGACGGCTTTGTGGCCTACCTGAACGGGGTCAGAGTGGCGCGGGCATATGCCCCTCAAGAGCCGATCACACACGATATGCTTGCAGCAGGCCTGCATGAGGCGGGACCTTCTTTCCAGGTTTTCGACATCTCAAACGCTGTTTCGGCCCTTAGAGTAGGTGAGAACGTACTTGCGCTTGTAGGCTTCAACGCCAGCCCCGATTCCTCGGATTTTACGCTTGATCCTTATCTGACGGCTACGAGAGAGGTCACCGGGCTTGAGGAAATAGGCGGGCGGCCCGTACGTGAAACAGTGATACCGGCAGGGGCCTCGTGGCGCTATGCAAAAGGAACCGGGGAGCCGGATTCCGCTTGGAGGGCGGTTGACTTTGATGACACGGCATGGGAAGAAGGGCCTGCTGGTTTCGGGTACGGAGACGACGATGACGCAACTGTTTTGTCCGATATGCGCGGGAATTACACAACGGTTTACCTGCGCCGGAATTTCACCATCGATGACATGACGGGGCTTGTCGGGGTTCACTTGGTGATCGATTACGACGATGGCTTTGTTGCGTACCTGAACGGAACGGAGGTGGCGCGTTCACTTGCTCCCGGGCAACCGGGGGATCCGGTTCCCTACAACGCCACGGCGACGGGCTCGCACGAGGCGGGAACGCCGGTTGATTTCGACATCTCTTCGGCGCTCGATCTCCTTGTAGCGGGAGAGAACTGCCTTGCTGTCATCGGGCTCAATTCGAGCCTGACAAGCGGAGATTTTTCTCTTAATCCGCGTTTGGATCTCGTGCGGGAAATTCCGGCTGATTCCGGGGCCTTGCAGTGCAAAGTGCGGATAAACGAAATCGCACCGGCGTCGCGCGGGGGCTGGGTTGAGCTTTTTAACACAGGCGGAGCGCAGTGGGATCTTTCGGGGTACTGCCTGAGTGTTGATCCGCGAGCACCCTGCGCCTACACATTCCCTGAGGGCACGCAGATTCCTGCGGGGGAATTCCTGCTGATTGATCAGGCGGAGCTCGGATTTGAGCTGCCGGACGAATCTACGATTACGCTTACGGATCCGAGCGGTTTTATCCTTGTTGATTCGATCTCCTACGCGCTTGGGGTCGCCGGAGCTTCCTGCGCGCGCTACCCCGACGGCTCGGGAACGCCGCAGGTGGTGCTTGAGGCTACCTCAGGTGCACCTAATGCTCCGCCACCCCGATTCGGCGTGGTTATAAACGAGATCATGTACCACCCGCTTACACCCGGTGGAGGGAAAGAAGTCCACTGGCTTGAGCTTTTAAATACAAGCGGCCAAGTGCTGGACTTAAGCGGTTTTCGATTCACAAAGGGACTTGACTTTGAAATCCCCGAGGGCACAACCATTGATCCGGGAGGGTTCCTTGTCGTTTCGCCGGATCCCCAAGCCGTATCAGACGCTTACGGTATAAGCAGGGTTGTGGGAGGATTCGACGGCGGGCTTAAGAACGACGGTGAGGTTATTGAGCTTCGCGACAACCTGGGCAACATCGCAGACACGGTGCCCTATGCGGACGACGGCTCCTGGCCGAGGGAGCCTGACGGAACGGGCCCGAGTCTTGAGCTTATCAACCCTGAGTATCCAAACGAGGTCGGATCGGCGTGGGCCGCCTCAACCGGCACCGGAACCCCCGGAGAGGCGAACTCCGCTTTCAGTGACAACCCGCCGCCTATAATCGCATGGGTCCGGCATGCGCCTTTAGTGCCCACCTCAAACGATGCGGTGCTTGTGACCTGCCTTGTTGCAAGCCCTTCCGAGCCGGTTGAAAGCGTCACGTTGTCTTGGCGGCGTGACGGGGAAGACAACTGGAGCGAAGTGCCTATGGCGGATGACGGAGCGAACGGGGACGGCGCTGCCGGTGACGGGATTTGGGGTGCGCAGATTGATCCTCAGCCTGACGGCACGATCGTTTGTTTCCGTGTTACAGTGCTCGCTCGGGACGGAAGGCAGGCTTATGCACCGCTCCGGTACAGCACAGATCCTTCAGCGTGCCTGCTTTACCAAGTGCAGGACGCTCTCCCATTGAGCGATCTTCCCACATATCGCATTGTCATGAAGGCTTCGGACCTTGCAGAACTGCGGAACCGCGATCCTGCAAGCGATGAACTTCTCCCCGCTACTTTCATTGCAGGCGGCAGGGTTTATTACGATGTCGGGGTGCGGTTCCGAGGGGATGACACGCGCGCGGCCGAGCCGCATAACTTCAGATTGGATTTCCCGGACGCAGAGAGGTTCATGGGCCGCAAGCACCTTGATCTGAATGCACACTTCCCTTGGAACCAGTACCTTGCATTCAGGCTCTTCGCCGCAGCCGACGTGCCTGCTCCCGGCGCGCGTCTGGTGAGGGTTCTGCTTAACGGTGATCTGCGCGAGCCTTACGTAGAAGTGGAAGCAGTGGATAAGCCTTTTCTGAAACGCCTCTTTGCAGGCGACGACGAGGGCAACCTTTACCGAGGCGCGGCCGAGGCCGATCTGAGTTACCTCGGCCCTGATAAGGAGGCGTACCGGGGTCGTTATCAAAAGCGGACTAAACGCGAGGAGGATGATTGGAGCGATCTTATTTCGCTTTGTAAGGCCTTTACCGATTCAAGCGACCAAGAGTTTCCCTCAGCAATCGAGGCTTACATAGATGTGGACGAATGGCTCCGGTATCTTGCCGTACAAGCTGTCATCGGAAATGCAGGAGAAGCTCTCCAAACCGGCGTTGGAGATGATTACTTTCTTTACCGCAGGCCGAGCGACGGCAAGTTCGTGATCATACCCTGGGACATGGATGAAGCGTTCAGCCTGACCGACGGGGAGCTTACAGGCGGCGCGGTGCAGCCGCTTGAACGCCTGCGCTCGCACCCGGCTTTAAGCGGCCGCTATTTCAGCTACGTTATCTCTTTCTCTCAGAGCTTTCTCAGCCAGGACGGTATGGCCGCTTTTCTGGGAGATATAGCACAGGATATACCTCAACAGGAGATAAACCGGCTTACGAATTTCGCCTCGCTCAGAAGTGCTTTCATAGAGCAAGCCGTCCCCACTTCTCTTACGGTTGAGCTTGAATCCGGAACCTTGGCTGAAGCGGGCCGCATGTGGCGCTTCTTCAGGGGAAAACAGGAGCCGAGCGGCGGGACACTCCAGTGGACCTCCCCTTCTTTTGACGACAGCTCCTGGGAAGAGGGCCCCGGGGGTTTCGGCTACGGAGACAACGACGATGCCACCGTGCTTGCGGACATGATGAATTCCTACAGCACGGTCTACATACGCACTCGTTTCTTTGTTGAAGATCCTTCGGAGATAAGTGAGCTGGCCCTGTCCGTTGACTTTGATGATGGGTTTGTGGCGTACTTGAACGGTGTTGAGATCGCTCGTGCCAATGCACCGGGGGAAGCAGGCTCGCCGGTGCCTTTCGACGCCCTGGCGACAGCGGACCATGAGGCGGGCGCACCTGTTTCCTTCAGGATCCCCGATCCGCAAGCCGTGCTTGTCGCAGGTGAAAACGTGCTTGCGGTCCAGGGGCTTAATGTGGCGCTCGGAAGCAGTGATCTGTCGCTTGCCGTTTCTTTGGGCCTGGGTTCTGTCGTGGATAATGAGTGCCCGGGCTTGATCTATGTTGCAGGAGCAAGCCTGATCGCCGCCGGTACAGCTCCCGTGATTTCAACTGCTGAGGTGCGGATCAACGGCACTAAGGTGGCTTTTGACAACCTAACCGGCCGCTTCGAGGGACAAGTCGAACTTGTGCCCGGGGAGCAATCGATTGTGGTTGAGGCTCTTGATTCAGATGGGTTGGTAGTGGAGAGCAAGACGCTTGACCTTATCGGAGTCAGCACTTTGGGCGGAACGCTTACAGGTGCAGTGACGCTTTCGGCCGAGCGCAGTCCGTACTTCGTTTCCGGGACGGTGACCGTGCCTGCAGGGTCGAGTTTGACGATCGAGCCCGGCGTACGCTTTATCATCGATTCGCGGGGCAGGTTCCTTGTACGGGGAAAGATTCAGGCGCTCGGCACTGAAGAAGCGCCGATCCTCTTTGAGCGCAAGCCGTGTATCAGCTATTGGGGCGGAATACGCCTTGAGAATACTCGCGAAGACAACGTGCTGCAGTGGTGCCGCATATCGAGGGTGTCTGCGATCGGGGCTGTGTACGCCGGGTCAAGCAAGCTTACCGTGGACAGTTGCCTTATAACGAGAATCGACGGCGAAGGGCTTTACACTCCCGGGTGCGATCTCCATGTTTACAACACGGAGATTTCCTATACACACGAGGCGATAAGCGCCGACGGCTGCAGGCCGGCGGTTTTTGAGTACCTCTACGTGCACAATCTCATCGGAAAGGCCGATTGTATAGATCCCAACGCATGTCATCCTGCTTATATCCGGTATTGCCTCTTGGAAAAGACAAGTGATGACGGAATAGATGCAGACCGCGGAACCGTTGAGGCCATAGGGAACGAGATCAGGAACTGCGGAGATCAGGCTATAAGCCTTGTTGGCCGCGGGAACAGCTATTTGGCGTTCAATGTACTTCACCATTGTAATTACGGTGTGGCGCTTAAGGACAGCCACCGGGCCGTATTGGATCACAACACGATAGTTGACAACCGCACCGCGGGGATCAGGCTTTACGAAAAAAACGCCGGCCGGGGCGGGGGCCATGCAACGGTGAAAAGTTGCATTGTGTATTTAAACGGCC
>CAZGYL010000003.1:0-30621 GCA_964529985.1 uncultured Planctomycetia bacterium
CAATAGTACTGCTCCAGAAAAAAGGGGTTCCGGTTTATGCAGTCGAGCAAACCACGCACAGCGTGTCACTTTGGGAGGCTCCCCTCTCCCTCCCCTTGGGCCTGGTAGTCGGCAACGAGGTTCACGGCGTCTCCCGGCCTGTTGTTGCAGCTTGCGACGGCGCGATTGAGATTCCCCTTTTCGGAATAAAGGAGTCGCTCAACGTGGCGGTAGCCTGCGGGATCGTGCTCTTTGAGCTCGTGAGGCGCTTTCGCAGCACCATTTGACGCCCGAAGGGGGCCATCCTACACTTCCACTGGAGGGTTGGGGAAACCCGCCGCCCGGCCGAAAGTACCGCTCAGGCTTGAAGATAGGGAGGCTCCGTCGTTGTCTGTCAAGTTCACTGAGAAAGCCGAGCAGATCCTTCTTGCGGCCGGCCAAGAGGCCAAACGGCGCAATCACGGCTTCGTGGGAACCGAGCACATTCTCCATGCCCTGCTCAGCCAGGGTGACAACATCGCCGTCCAGGCAATGGTACGCCTGGACGTCGATCCCGAGGCTGTAAGGCGCAAGGCAGAGCGGGCCTTGGAGCGCATCAAAGGCAGAAAGCGCGCAAGTGCCGTGCCTTTCACGCCCCACGCCAAGCGCTGTTTGGAGCTGGCCGGAGAGGAAGCTGTTGGAACAGGGCAGAGGTTCGTCGGGCCCGAGCACCTCCTTATAGGGCTCGCAAGGGAAGAGGAGGGAGCAGCCGCGCGCATACTGTTCGACATGGGGCTGGACGAAACCAGCGTAGTGGAAGCCGTACGTGCCCTGCTGGGGGGCGGCGGCGACGAAAGCAAGGAGCAACCTGAGAAATACGCTTTCCCTCCCGCGCAGAAGCAATCCTCAAGCCTTCTTGAGACTTACGGGATCGATCTGACAGAGCAGGCGCGTAAGAACAAGCTCGATCCTGTTATCGGCCGCGAGCGTGAAATTCAACGATTGATTCAAATATTGAGCAGGAAAACCAAAAACAACCCCGTGGTGCTGGGAGAGCCCGGCGTCGGCAAGACGGCCATTGTAGAAGGGTTGGCTCAACGGATAGCAGACAAAGAAGTGCCTGAAATTCTTGCCAACAAGCGTGTCATAAGCCTTGACTTGGCGGCTGTTCTTGCCGGAACGAAATACCGCGGAGAGTTTGAAAAGCGCCTGAAAAACATAATCAACGAGGTGATTGCGGCAAAAAACATTATCCTGTTTATAGACGAAATCCACACGATGATGGGTGCGGGCGCCTCCGAAAGTTCCCTTGACGCCTCGAATATCCTGAAACCCGCACTCTCGCGAGGTGAAATTCAATGTATCGGCGCCACCACACTGGACGAATACCGCAAACACGTCGAAAAAGACGGCGCCATGGAGCGGCGCTTCCAAACTCTCATTGTGGATCCCCCGACACCCGAGGAGACAATAAGAATCCTCGAAGGACTCAGAGATTCATACGAAGCACATCACAGGGTACGGATTCTTGATGAAGCCATCCGCGCCGCTGTGGAACTTTCCTCGCGTTATATCTCGGGCCGTTATCTTCCCGACAAAGCCATCGATGTGCTTGACGAGGCGTGCTCCATGGAGCGGCTGCGTCGGACGACCAAGCCGCCCGATGTTTCCGCTTTAGAGGAGGAGATCGCGCTTCTTGAGCGCAATAAAGAAGAAGCGATCAGGTGCCAGGAATACGAGAAAGCGGCAGCCATCCGCGATCGTCTTGAGGATGCAAAACGCCGGCGCGACGCGATAGTCAAAGAGTGGCAACGTTCAGCCAAAGAAATCGACGGTGCAATAACTGCGGAGACGATAGCGGAAACGGTTTCCTTGATGACCGGTATTCCGGTAAGCAGCGTGAAGGAAGATGAAGTCACTAAACTCAAGAACATGGAGCGGCACCTCCATGAGATCGTCGTCGCTCAAGACGAAGCCGTGCGCACCGTCGTAAAGGCTATACGCCGCGCGCGCGCAGGCCTCAAGGATCCGAAGCGCCCTCTCGCCTCGTTCCTCTTCGTCGGCCCTTCGGGAGTGGGGAAAACGCTGCTTGCCAAAGCACTTGCGCGCTTTCTCTTCGGACATGAGGATGCTCTGATTCAGCTCGACATGTCCGAGTACATGGAAAAGCACAATATCTCAAGACTTATAGGGTCTCCGCCCGGCTATGTAGGCTATGAGGAAGGAGGGCAGCTTACTGAAAAGATAAGGCGCAAGCCCTATGCCGTCGTGCTTCTTGATGAAATCGAAAAGGCCCACCCTGATTTTGCAAACATTCTTCTGCAAATCCTGGAAGAGGGGCGGCTGACCGACAGCTTCGGCAGGAACATAGACTTCCGTAACACAACGCTGATAATGACGTCCAACTTAGGAGTGCGCCACCTGACGGGTAAGACGGCCGTCGGGTTCCACAGCGGCTCCGGCGGCGATACGAGCGTGCGGAAGCGCATAATGCAGGAACTCGAAGAGCACTTTCGGCCGGAATTTCTGAACCGACTTGATGCGATAGTCTTCTTTGATTACTTAACCAGGGACAACCTGCGCGAGATACTCAAACTGGAGTTCAAGAAGATACAGGAGCGGTTGGCCCAGCAGAAGATCAAGGTCACTCTCTCGAGGGAAGCTACTGAGAAACTCATCGACTTGGGATCGAGCGAGCGCTTCGGAGCGCGCGGGATCCGGCGGGTTCTTGAGGAAGAGATCGAAAACCGTATCGCAGAGGCGATCCTCGACCGAAAGATAAAACCCGGAGACAGCGTGCTGTGCTGCCTGCAGCAAGATACATTCACGTTCGTTCCGGAACCGAAATCTTTACACACCGAGAAGACAAAATAGCAGGCCGTATACGCACTGCTTCCCCTTGCGCTGAAGAAGCGCTAAACTGCAGGCAGTTTCCTTACGCAGGAAGAAAAAAGAAACAGGAGGCCTGAGAACCCGGAGGTTATCTGTGTTCCCTTGCCCGCATTGCGGCGGGCCCGTCCCTGACGGCGCTCGTGTATGTCCTCACTGCGGCAGCGACGACGAAACCGGGTGGAATCCGGACGCTGAATACCTGTCTGTGGAATTGCCCGAGCAGGAGGACGAACCGCACGAGGGCACAGGTGTATCCCTCCCGTTCGGCCTGACCGTAGTCTTGGTGTCTTTGCTCGGCCTGGCAGCTCTCGCCGGCGCAGCCGCGCTGGCAAGTCCCGTGCTCCTCCTGGGAGCTGTTGCAGCTGCATGCGGTGTCTTACTCCTTGTGCGCAGGCACCGCAGCAACCGCCCTTAGCGGTCTTATCCCCCGGCAGCGCCGGGATCAAGAACCGAGCGCTTTCTCTATCGCCTCCTGAAGAGTCTTTTCCTCGGTTACACCTATGAAACGCGCTTCCTCCTCGCCGTCCTTAAGAAGGATCAGCGTGGGGATCGCTTGAATGCCGAACTTGGCGGCCAGGGGGCTGTAATCTTCCACATTCACCCTTGCGATCTTCGCCTTGTCGCCGATCTTCTCCGCCAGCTGGTCCAGAATCGAGTGTTGAATGCGACACGGCCCGCACCAAGGCGCCCAAAAATCAACCAGCGTCACACCCGAAGCGGTCTCGTTCTCAAAGTTCTCTTCTGTAAGGTCAACGACTTTCGCCACTTTTCACGTCCTCCATGTACTGTCCCGTCCGGAAAAACGACGGGGGTCAAGGTTCCTCTTCCTCGAATTCCTCCTTGCTTACCCCACACTCCGGACACACCCAGTCGTCGGGTAAGTCTTCAAAAAACGTACCCGGCTCGATCCCGTTCTCCGGATCACCCTCTTCAGGATCGTACACGTAGTTGCAAACCGTACAAACGTATCGATCCATCTCCTTTGCCTCCTTCCCTCCGGACCCACCTTGAGTCCGGCGACAGCCGTCTCTGAAATAACCGCCTTTGGTTTCTTAACACCTCAGTCCGATGAATTCCAGTCCCCGGCCGCCCCGCGCCCGCATACTCGGAGAATCTCCGGGGGCGAAGCGTCGTCTTCCAATTCCCGGAGATCCTCCAGCTTGCGTGCCGGCAGCGGGCCGCAAGCACCGAGCTCGCGGTAAAAGGCGTTTCTGAGACGCCGGCCCTCAATCGTCTCCACCGACCCGAAATGCTCGCGGGCCCAAGAACTGAAGTACGTCCAGGGTCCGCACCGCGCAGCCGCAGTGTGCCCGTATACAACAAGCGCTCCTTGAAGAAAATCCTCTGCGAAAGCCGACAGGGCCGGCACTTTCACATCGTCTACAAACCTCTGCCCGTACTTGTTCATTTCCGTGCCGATTATGATCGGAAGTGCCCGCGCCCTGCAGGCCTCCACGCATTCCTTGAGCTTGCGGATCTTCAATGCCCGTTTTTCCGGGTCGGGAATATTCCAGTTGCGGTCGGGAATTATGTTTACAGCAACAGTCCCGCAATCGATCAGAAAATCCAGAAGTTCCTCGATCGAAGACTCGGCCTCACTTGTACCGTCAAGCCACGCAGCGGTCGGGAGCCCTCCGGCTTCCCGCACCATTTCAATTACCTCGTTGAGCTTCGGAAACATACCGGCCTCAGGCGGCACATACCCCGGGGAACCATACTTCATGAGCTTTGCCCGCAGGTGCTCGTGGAAAGCCGGGCGATCGGCCATCAGGCGCTGCACCGTCCGGGGTTTCTCGTTGAGCGCAGCCGCCCAAAAACGCGCCGCCCCGTCCCCGAAAAGCTCAACAGCCTTTCTGTCATAAGCTTCAAGTAGATGGCGTTCGGTAGGATTGCCCGCCGGAGTCAAAGGGAGAACGTCCTTCTCGTAGTCGAGCTTCAGGTCCCCGAGGTAATCATTCACCCGGGTCATAAGAAGGCGGTTTCGCTCCTGGGCAAGGCGGTGCAGGCGCTTCAGAGTCAGGCCGGCGCTGCTTTCAGGGTGAGGCGTAGCTCCGAAACCCGTTCCCATGTAATAGGCGATTCCAGGCTCCCGGGGCGAGTTTATTTCCTTTTGCGCAAGCTCGGGGACGAAAACCCTTGTCTCTATGCCGCATGTAACCCGCAGGTTGAGGGCGTCGCCGGCTTGAAGGATCTCTCCCAGCCCGTGCAGCACGTCGAAGTCCACAATGCCCGCAGTGTGCAGCCCGCGCCTTCTCGCCCTCCATGCAAAGGAAGACGGGGAATAGCCGTAGGCGTTGAAAGAGAAAAAGGTGTGGCAGTGCAGATTCGTTTCACAATCCGGCGGAGGCACGAAAATCTCGCCCCGCCCCACCGCCGCCACAAGCTCGGTGAGCGCCTCGCGCCGGACTTGGGGATCAAAATCGTCAAGCTGCGCTTCAAGGGTTGCAAGGAATTTCAAGCTCCACTCTTCCATAGCAGGTTCAAGCTCCAAGCAGGCGAAGCACAAAGACCTGGGGCCGCCGGTCCTCTCCGGCCCGCGTCTGTCATGTGCCCCAAAAAGTCGCCTCTGTCAAGCGCGTCTGAAACGCCCTTACTTCTCAAGCACCACCCCGGTTCCCTGACGCACGGTCCCTATCACCCACGCCTTGCGCCCTGCCTGCTCGAATCCGCTGAGCAACTCGTCTACCTTCTCGGGCGGGCACGCCCCGAGCAGGCCTCCTGAGGTTTCCGGCGTGTAGAGCAGAAGCTCTTCCTCCTCAGGAAGCTCACCTTGAACTTCAACGTGGCGTTTGTAACCCCTGCGGTTGTTGTACGTGCCGCCCGGGAACAGTGAGGCTTCTGCATAGCGCCGTGCTCCGGACATAACCGGGACTCGGTTGAGGTCGATATGCAGGCGGCAGTTGCTTTTTTGCGCCAGGTCAACTGCATGGCCTACAAGGGCGTAGCCGGTTACATCCGTACAAGCACGAACGCCCAGCTTGCTGAAAAGCGAACCGGCAATGTTGTTGAGCTGAGTCATCCAGCCGACAACCTCCTGCACGTCCTCTGCGCGCGCTTCTTCAGCCTTGAGAGCCGTTGTGATTACCCCTCCTCCTATCGGTTTGGTCAGTACGAGAACATCGCCTTCTCTTGCTCCTTCCTTGGTGAGAATCCGCTGCGGGTGGACCACGCCCGCCACAGCCAACCCGTAAAAAGGCTCCGGACTGTCGATGGTATGCCCCCCTACCAACACGGCTCCTGCTTCGCGCACTTTCTCAGCGCCGCCGCGCAGAATTTCAGCAACAATCGATTCCGGTAACGAGGAAGGGAACCCGCAGATATTCAGCGCGCAAAGCACCTCTCCGCCCATTGCGTACACGTCGCTGGTGCTGTTTGCAGCGGCAATCGCACCGAAATGGTAAGGGTCATCCACAATAGGCGTGAAGAAATCCAATGTATGCACCAAGGCTGTATCCTCGCTGAGCTTGTAGACGGCGCAGTCATCAGCGCCTTCAAGCCCCACGAGCAGCTCAGGGCAACTGCTGTCCGGGAAGAGCTCGCGTAAAGGGCGCAGAACCTGCGCCAGGGCATCAGGCCCGATCTTCGCCGCTCAACCCGCAGCCCGGCACATGCCTGTAAGTTTCAAGCGTTCCTTTTTCATACTTCTCCACAAAGAGGCGCTTCCTCTGTGAGCTCGGCGCCTTGCCGAAGCAGTCCGCTTTGCTTTACCTCGGCCTGGAAAAAAGCAAGTGCGTTGCGTAGGCCGAGCAGGTACTCCAGATCGCGCTCAGCCTGTTTCCTCTGCCGTTCGACGCCGCTGGGGGCGGTCATGTCAAGCTCTCGGTCACGACGCATCCGCAGGAAAAGATCGCTTTGTGCCAAATGGCTCGCCACCAAATACAGTACACCGTAACGTTTCAGCTCTTCCTTTATCTTCAGAACCTTGAGCACGATCCTGTCGGCGGCCCGTCCCCTCCGGTTCTCTTTGAGCACTTTGCGGATAAGCTCTATCGCACGATCATAAAGTCCGGCAAGTTGCTTCGACTCGTCAAGCAGCTCCGTGAGACGCGCGCGCGCTTTGCTCAGCCGCCGGGCCGCTTCGTCAGGCGGCACGGAAGGAACCGTAAAAGTCTCGGGAGGCAGCTCTTCGGGCATAAAGCGTTCTATGGCTTCAGCAAGCGTCATTCGCTCGGTGTAGCGCTTTGCAGCGCCTCCTTCCGTTGCATCCACGATAAGTCGGCCCGCGCGCTTGAAGAATTGTTCGAACTCTTCCAAATAAGTGCTGAAAATGTCGCAGGTGCGGACGGTTCCCTCGCCCGACCAAGCAGGGACTTCCCGCAATCTCGGCCTTGTGGTAAGGGCGTATTCCAATTCTTTCATCGCCGGAGAGTAAAACCGGTTGAATTCAGCCAAGGACTGCTGGTAAACGGCGGTACCGGGCACATGCAGTTCGCCTTCTGTGTAGGCAAGATCCTGTCCCACAAATATAACGGGATCACAACCCAAGTAGCACACGAAATGGAAGGCTGCATGGGCGACCGTGGATCCGCTGGGGATTTGGCCTTTCGGCGGTCCGAAATCTCCCAGCATTGTGTTTACCAGCAGGTCATCGCAAAAAAGCTTGGGCCCGCGATACACACCGACAGCTTCTGCATTAGCCTTCAAATCGCAGACAAGCGGTATCTTCTCGGCATGCGGCACATCTTCGAAATACCGCCGCGAAAGGGTCCCGTAGTCAATGATGACCGCGAAATCCGGCACAATACCTTTGGCCAAAAGGGCCTTAACCGCGGTGCTTACCGCGACCAGGGGCGCGCGTCCTTTAACGCGTTCAAGAAGGTGCATGTTCCGGGCAAGGGAGGGGCCGGCGGAGATTACAACCCCCGGGCGGCCGGCAAAGCGGTTACGCACCGGAGCGATACCCGGACTTTGCAGATATGCTTCAAGGTTGCGCATGCGGTTTGCAAAGGAAATGCGGGAAAGGTACATTGCGGTACGCAGCGTCACACCGCCGGTGCGTACAAAATCCTCAATGCGCTTCAGGAAAGAGCCGTAGTAGGAAGGAAAGGCGGCCAGGGACGCCGGGTGCCGAACCAAACGGAAGCCTGCAGCCAGAAAAACGCTTATATGAGAGGCCAGAAAGTCGTAGAGGCGGTCCGCCTGCGTTCCCACGAAGAAGTATGTGCGAGGCCTTGAAAGAACCTTCTTAAAGGAAGGACGCGCTGCAGCGGCTTCAAACAAAGCGGGCTCTTTTTCTACAACGATCAAGTGATTTCCAGGTCCCAGGCGCCCGGCCAGCGCTTCTACGCAATAGCCCAACCCCATTCCCAGCAACACCACCGTATCGATAGGTCCGACCCGAACTTCAGCCACCTGGCGAGCGCCTTCGGCCGCAGGATCGTACCGCGAGTGCAAAAAAGCTTCGGTGCCGTCCTCGCGCCGGACCGAGGCGGTCATATCCCCGCTGCGCGCCGCCTGAATCGACACCGTCGGCTCCCGCGCTTCAGCCCCCAGAACAACTTCAGCACCTGGCGTTGCGGGTCCGTTCTTTGTGTCCTGCCGTCGAGCCACGTCTCACCCTCCGGTCCCGGGAGACTTGGGCGGAGCAATCCGCAATCGAGACTTCAAGGGCCGGGCGAGACCGTTCGCCCGGCCCGCTCAACCTCTGGTCGGGGTGAGAGGATTCGAACCTCCGACCTCGTGGTCCCAAACCACGCGCTCTCGACCAAGCTGAGCTACACCCCGGTCGCCCCACAATTATCCAAGCACCCGCCCCACCGCTCAAGGGAATGCGGGGATTAACTTCCGGCTATACTACGATACGGGGGCACTTAGAATTCTCCACCGCCGCAAGGCGGCAGATCATCCTCGGTGGGATCCAGGCCCGGGGAAGGGAAAGGAGGGGCCGGAGAGGTTTTGTTGCCGAAAAGGTACGACAGCGTCGCTATGGCATCGCCTATGTTTATTGACTGATTGTCGTCGAAATCCGCAGCATCGGCGCAGTACGGTTCCTCACCTTTTGAGAACAGATAGCCCAAGATAAAAATCGCGTCGGCAATGCTCACCGTGCCGTCGTTGTTTGCATCACCTCGTAGGAAAAGAGGCCCGAGAAACTCGACATCGGGCCTTACGATCGTAATCGTGCCGCTGTGGAGCTCAGGATAAACACTCACGCCGCCTTTGACCGTGAAAATGTTTGCGATCGGCGGATCGCCCACCCCGTTCTCAAGTCGCAGGGCCGTCTGCGTACGGTTCTCAGCAAACCCGGAAACACTGATAATCAAATTGATCAGATTCACATCCCGGCCGGGAGGAACCGCTTTACCGATAATCGGGGCCGCCGTGTCGTAGATAACCCCTACCGTGAACCAGCCCTCTTGGGGATCTTGACTGGCCGCTACAAATTCAGGCTCTTGTCCGGCCGAAGTGGTGAAGGTCAAGTCGAGGAAATCGTTCCCGGAGCCCAACGTGATGTAACGCGGATCAAACCTGCCTGCAAGCTGGAAGCCCTGGATCGCCATTACGTTCGTTGCGCGCACCGGCAGCAGAAAGTTCCGCTGGCCTGCGTACACCGTAACATTCGGGATCACCAGGTGGTTTTGCTTCTCGGTGACCGTTACAAACGCCCGGCGCACCATAACATCGCTGGCTCCCGCAACGCCTGTAACCCGCAGCGTCACGTCGTACACACCAGGTTGCTGGTAAGTGTGCTCGGGATTCTGAAGCTGTCTGCGCGGCGAACCATCGCCGAAATCCCACATGTATTGCAGGACGTGCCCTTCGGAGAGGTCCTTGAAAGAAACCGTCAGCGGATACTCGCCCTGGGGTGGATCAGGCTCTGCTGTAAAATCCGCCCGCGGCGGCGGGCAGTTGTTCGTGTAGTAGAGTCTGCCGTTGACAATGAAAGCCAAATGGAGGTAACGCGACGAATCCACGGCTGCATACAGCTGCTCCACGTCATAGTTTAGAATCCCCACCGTCTCAGGCGGCGAAAGCAAAGATAGAGAAAGCCCCCGCAAGGCATAAATCTGGGAGCCCTTCATGTAAACCACGATCAATCCCGAATCAAAGACGCTGAGGCACGCTTTACTGGCAGACACACCGTCGGCTATACGTTTGTGGACGGTCCAATCCTCACCCGTTAAAAACAAACGCTGTATGCCGTCTTCTTGGGTCTCATAGAGCACATAGGGCGTGCCGTCTCTGAGCACACCGATCTGCGGATTTGAAACAGCCGTCTGTCCGTCCGCAATCACCCTCTCGTTCGTTACGAAACCGCCGTCCCGGGGATCGCCATCCTCGTCGTAAGTGTAGAAAAGGGCTCCTTCCCGTATAAACGCCAAGTGAAGACCGCCCTGACTATCAACGACGAAAGAAGCGTCACTGCCCGCAGCGACGGGAACCGCCGGCTCTCCGTTCACCGAACAAAGGATGCGATCCTCTCCTTCCCCATCCCTGCCTACCCATACAAGCACGACGGGGCCGTGCGGCAGCAACCGTATCCAAGGTCTTCCGGCCGAAACTGTACTACTGTCCGGCACGGTTTTCGGAGGCTGAAAACGCCCACCGGGGCTCGAGGTCCACCGCACGGTTTCCTTTTCCTCGCCGTCGGTCTCCCGGAAGGCGACGTACAAAGTACCTTGCAGATCGGTCTCAAGGGACGGCAGGTCCTGGATCTCAGAAGCCAATTCGCCGTCTACAGGCCGCAGGGATTTGAACCCGTCATGCCCCAAAGCCACGTAAACGCGGGTGCCTGCAGAAAAAGCCAAAACCGGTTGCTGCGCGCTGTCGACTTCCAACACAGCTTCGGTTATAGCCCCCAGCTCCTCACCGATTTGAATGGGTTCGTTAAGGCCCCCAGGCGCCGCGCTTGCAACCAGAGCTGTGGCGACAGCGACACTCAGCCAAATCACAGAGACGCTCCTCGCCACTATGCGTCCTCCATACTTTCCAGCGTTTGGTATCGCCCATCTGCCGCTTCCAGACCGACCCCAGCGATTGTAGCACCTCACGTTGCGGGGAGCAATCGCGCCCGCAAGCGCTGCAGAACGCAAAGTCCGCAGCGGTTTCAGAACTTTCATCGAGATTTACGGTCGGGGTGCGTTACGGGGCCGCAATGCTTGCTCCTTGGGAGGGGATAAGAACCGGGATTCTTAAAGAGATTCTGAGGGCGTGCAGGCACCCCACGGCCGTTAGAGCAGCGCTTCGGACTCCTAAGGGTGGAGTGCAAGGCACAGCTCTTTAGGTCCTCCGGTCTCCTCCGGCCGGATAGCGGTTCAGGCGTCTTCTCTCCGAGCAAGCGCCCTTATAAAAAAAGCACGCAGTAGGTCCTGCGTGCTTTTCAGAAGGGCTCTCAGGCTTCAGCCGGCCTGAGAGCTCAGGTCGCCAGAAGAAGGCCCTCTACTACCTGCGGGCCTTCTTTTTCGTGGCCTTCTTCTTGGTGGCCTTCTTCTTGGCCCGACGGCCCACCTTCCTCTTGGTGGCCTTTTTCTTCGTGGCCTTCTTCTTGGCGGCCTTCTTGCGACCCTTCTTCTTGGTTACCTTCTTCTTCTTGCGTGCCATACCTCATCTCCTTACAACAACCGGTACGAACCTCCGACAACAACAACTCACAACAACCACTACGAACGAGGAAACACACCGGATACACCTACAAATCCGGCGCGAGTGTTCTCCAGACGGCATTTCAGGTTCCGGTTCCGCTGACACCTAGCTCAGTCCTCAAACCGCAGCCGGCGGCACTCACCACACCCCCGGCGTTTCGTACACTCACTTCCCGCCGCTTCAGACAGGTCCCGACCGGCTGAACCGACCTCCATGCAGGCACGTTCCCGGTACCGATTATCGAAACAAGAACAGGAAAACTTTACCTGCAAGCCGTTCCAAACGCCTTTGACCGCTGACACTAACTCCGGTTGACCGGCTCCAGAGGTCGGTGAGCTGCATGGATCCACCCTTTCTCAGGCCCCTTTTCGGACAACTTCCCTTGCAGTCCGGGGCCCCTCCATTCCATGCAGATCGAAGCCGCAAAAGAGTTCCCTCACCCGCACACCCGCGGCTTTTTACAGGGCTCCGAGTTCGGAGAAACCCGAGGTCACTCTTCTTCAACCTGTCTCTCTCCACTTGTCTGTACTCCTTTTTCAAGGTGTATCATACTGAAGTCCCGCCCGATTTCAACAAAAAAAATACCCGGAGTTTGAATTTTTTTCGGCCCCGATCGGAAAGACATATTCTTGAGGCGAATGATCTTTCTGAACTCAGCGAACTGAGGCACCACTCCCTTCGAAACCGATCAGGGCGCTCGGCGGAACTTCAACTTTGAAACGGGTGTTATTCGCAGACCGGCCTTCCTCCCATATGCCGGAAAGCAGAGGGGAGATCTTAGGAAGGGCGGTCCGTGGATCCTGCTGAGCTGGATCTCCCACAATTGCAGCGGGAGGAAAGAAGAGGCCGATTCCGGCCGAAGTCCTTCAACGGCGCAGCTCGAAGCGGCGGCGCTTTTTTCGGAAGCTTGAAAGCCGGTGCGAGGAGCTTTATTGGGTTACGAATTCAAGGCTTTGCAGGAACCACTCGAACGGTCTGCGAGCATCTTGCCTCTCGGCGGGCCGAACACAGCTGATCAACCAAACGTCTCCGTTCACCCATGCAACGATATTCCTCACGCTCCACTGTACGCCTTCAGCCGTTCCGCGCCCGCGCAACTCATAGGCCCGGTGCATTCCGAGCTCACGCCAGCCTTCGTCCACAACCTGCCAATTCTTGAAAAAACCGCGCGCTTTGGTATGTGCGAGCGCGATCTGGCGCCTTTGCGAGAGGTTTGAATCCAAGCGGATCCCGGCGATTCTCGGCCTGCCCTGCGATCCTGCTGCGGCCGGCCCCTCCACCACCCATGCGGCACCGCCCGCCTTTACCAGAGTCCACCCTTGCGGCAGGGAGCCGAAAAGTCCCGAAGCTAGTTCCCGCCGTTCTCCCATATCCACGGAAGGCAGCGTCATACGCGGTTTCTCTGCAGTCGTACGACGAATCTCTTTTCGACCGGGCAGCAAATCCTCAGGATTCGGCGGGAGGTAGACGTTGACCTCCAGCAGTTCTTCCTCCGAAGGTTGAGCCTTGACCTGCGCACGCAATCTTTCCTTAGCACGAAGCTGCTGCTCTTCCTTCGGCTCAAGCACCACGGCCTGGATGAACCGCCGCGGAATAATTACCCGCCCGTTAGGCCATTCCAAGACCACGTGCTCGGGCGTCTTCTCCGCGACCGGTCCCTGCAGAATGTACCCGTTCTTCATGAAGACGCTGCCGGCTGGAAGCGTCCCCGTCAAAAGCAGGAACGCCGCTGCAACTCCTGCAACAGTCTTCTTCATACCGCAGTGCCGCTTTACCATGATTTTCACCCCACCGTCAACGCGTTGCGTTGTTCGCCCTTCGCTCGCCGTTCAAAGCTAAAGCAAGTACCCGATCCCACGCGTCGCTGTAGCGTCGAACCGCGCGCTCTTCGGACCGAGTGGTTCCGCTTGTCTTTCCAGGCTCCACCTGCCCGCCCCCGGTTTTCCCAGCAACCGGCTTTGAAGAATGGGCCTTGGCAAACGCCTTTACTGCTGCTTTTCCGCCGGTCTTGCCCGTTCGGCTTTGCTGACCGGCCCCGGTCCGGAATGCAACTGAAGAACCAGTCTCTGTTTTGGAAGCCGCTTTTTTCACACCGGCCGCTTGCGCGCTGTGACTCCGGAGAAAAGCTTCGCCGACGTACCGGTCCCAAAAACCCCGCACCTGCGGCCAGCCGAAATAAACCGCGCACACAGCTGCAGCTGCAAGCCCGGCACCGATAAACAAGAGCCGGCTGCGGCGGCGCGGGCGAACGCCTGTTTCCCATTGCTCGGAGTCCCAGGCTTCTTCCGGCTCCACCTCGTAAGCAACCGGTTCCTCGCTCTCTTCGTACTGCGCTTCCGCTTCCTCGTAGATCTCCTGTTCTTCTTCAGCTTCCAGCTCAGGCTGTTCGGATATAATCCCTGTGGCTTCAGCTGAAACCACATCCTCCTGCCCGTCTGAAACCGGAACCGTTTCTTCCTGAGGCTGCTCCACTTCAGACTCTTGCGCGGCCCACGTGTCAGATTCGGCTGAAGGCGCTTCCGCTGCAACTTCCGCATGCAGCTGTTCGGCTTCTTCACCGCCGAACACACCTTCAGCCTGCTCAGATTCACTGCGAGAGCTCGAACCCGGTCTCTCACTTACCAGAGCGGGTTCCTCACCTTGGATCTGAGAATCGTAAATCTCAGGTTCGACTCCACCTTCCTGTGCGATTTCTGTGAACTGAGCCCCTGCAAGCACAGGTTCGCAGACTTCTTCGACCGCCTCCTCAGCTTCCAGGTGCTCCTGAACTTCCGATTCTGGTTCTGGTTCAGAAGGAATCTCACATACCGCCTGATCTTCTTCCACACCCTGCGACTCAGGTTGCTCTTCTGAGCCTTCAGGAACGGATTCAACTCCTATCAGCTCTGCAAATTCCAGAGGCTCGACCAGATCCACCTCTTCCATGCGGTCGGTCAAAGACCCGAAGGGCATAGACTCCCAAACGCTTCCAAAAGCTGCGCAGGACTCCTCGCTTGATTCCTGATCACCCGACTCTTCGGGGAGCGATTCTTTCCCAGCACTATCAAGTGCATGCTCTTGATCCGTTTCCTCCCCCGAAACCTCCTCCTCCGGCTCCTCGAAAGAAACGGGCGAAACTTCCTCAACCGGAATATCGCACCACGTATCAGTCAAAGAATCAGCGCTCTCCTCTTCTTCGGAAGAATCCTCAGAAAGGATCTCAACCTCTTCGATTTCCTCCTCACCGGCCGTATCCTCAAACGCCGAATCTCCTATCCGCTCTGAAGGCGCTTCCTCTTGCGCACTCTCTTCTTCAAGCGGTATTTCTTGAGCCGCTTCAGCTACGTTCTGCAGCTCGGGATCCACGCAAGGCGCTGAGGCAAGTTCCTTAAGGGCTGCGTCCTCCACCGTAGTTTCTTCGGAAGGAGACGAGGCGCAGGTGGATTCTTCGCGGCCCGGCTCTTGCTGCATTTCGTCTTGTGCGCAGACTTCACTTTCAACAGGCTCGGTCAGCACCGACTCAAAAGCCGCTTGATCAAAGATTTCCGCAGGATCGAGCTCAGAAACACCTTCCGGCTCCGAAGGAGGTGGGGGACCGGATTCAGAGCCTGTTTCTGAGTCACCGGTCGAGGCCTCCTCAGGTGTTTTTTTCTCCGTCGCCCGCTTCTCGGCTTCGGAAATATCCTCCATGCAGATTCGTTGCGTGGCCTCAAGCCCTTCGGTTTCGAAAGGTTCTTCCTTCTGGACTGATTCCGCCTCCCGGAGATCTCCGTCGGCTTCACTTTCCTCGGTGATGACAACAGGGACGGCGTCCGGATCGGGAATCTCCTCCTGCACGCCCTCTGAGCCGACTTGCTCCTGCGCTGACACGATCACGATTTGATCTTCTCGGCGATCTTGCTCTTGGACGCTTTCCTGAACGCCGGAATTCTCCTTGAGCTCGTCGCCTTCTTCACCCTTCGGCCTTTTACGATCCCGAGCGTTCTCGCCTTCCATTACCCACCTCGTTGCAAAGGCTTCGGCTTAGGTGAGCCTGCAATCGGCCCTTCAGGGATCCCCACCCCGCAGGCGGACTCGGATTCACCCCCCGAAACGAAACTCCCACGACCCCAACGATCCACGAAAACCGCAGGCTTCTCGGGTGCAGTTTCCTTGGGAGATGAGGCCGTGGAAGTATACAATTGCCTATAGGGGGTGTCAAACCAGAGCCCCTCTGAGGAGCCTGCGGCCGTTCAATGAACTTCAGAAACCCACCCGACCACCTTCTCCCGGCAAATATCGGACCCGAGGATGCGCAAAGTCGCTCCGAGCGCCCGGTTGAGACGCACCCTACCGGTGCCGGGAAGACAAAAGTCCCTCCCGGCGGGACCGACGTCTTCTTGGTGCAAGAAGCACAGCGCGGCGACCCCGAGGCTTTCAAGACCCTTTTCGAACGATATGTGCGCCTTGTTGCCGTGCTTTTTTACCAGAAAATCTCGCAGCCCCAAGAAATCGAAGATCTTGTTCAGGAAACTTTCTTAAAAGCATGGGGGGCTTTATCGGAGCTGCGCGATCCGCGCAGCTTTCTGCCCTGGTTGCTGCGGATCGCCCAGAGAGTCGCTACGGACTGGCACCGCAGGGTAGGAAGAGAAAAGGCTACAACCGGCCATTTGCTGGACGAGCTTGCCGGAAGAACCGCTCAGGGTGACGCGGTTGTAGAGGCGGAGTCACACAGGCGGCTTCTCCGTGCGTTGGGCAAACTACCTGAGCGCTACCGCCGTGTAGTGACGCTTCGCTTTCTTGAAGGGCTGACGCCTCACCAAATCGCAACGCAGTTGGGCGAACCCGACGGGACCATTCGAAACAGGATTTTCCGCGGGCTCCAGCGACTCGGGAGACTTTTCACCGAAGAAAAGATGTCTTCTCAAGAAGGCGGAAAGATTTCGGGAGGGAACTGACCGTGGTTCTCCTGCGACTTCCACCCCAATGCAAGCAGGCGCGGCTCCTGCTCGAACGCCTTTTGGAAGGCCGAGCGGATGCGCAGGACCGCGCCGCTTTGGAATCACACCTTGAAATCTGCAGCCGCTGTGCAGAGACGCTGGGGAAAACAAAGCACCTTGCCGAGAGTCTTGAAGCGGCCCTCAAGAAGGCGGCGGAAGAACTGCCGAAGCCTGTGCTCCCCTCCCTGCCTCCACGGACAGGCCGGAAACGCGTACAACGCTTTCCGGCGATGGTTATTGACTTCTCGCTGCTCTTGCTTCTTGGAGTCGGTCTCTTCCTCCTCATTGCCTTGGCCGTGGTGTCATACCGCTCAGCCCGCTACAGCTCTCAAAAAATACGCACTTTTCGTGCAGTCAACGCGGTTGCGTTGTTGACGAAGAGGCTGGAGCGCGCGACTGCAACCGGGGGTTCTCTGGCGAAAACTCTGAGAGAATTGCAAGAAAAGCACCCCTCCTTGAGACATGATCCTTGGGGAAGGCCGTATGTAGCGTCGCGCGGGCCGAGCGGCTTTCTTGTTTACAGTGTTGGAGCGAACGGACTGGACGAAGGCGGACACGGAGACGATATTACGCTCCGGACGCCTGTGCCTTCTCTGGGGCGTTTCCGGTCATCGCGGCCAAATCTTCAGCGGTGACAATGCCTTTATGAACAAGCAAGGCCACAAGCTGCTCCAGTGTTACTTCAGGCAGAGATATGCTCGAATCCGCCTGTTCCGACGCCAAGGCCCTGAGGGTGGCATCAACAGTGCCGGCTTCCGCCTGGACCACAGGCAGAGTCCGTTCGAAATAATTCCAAAGCTCTTCGAGCAACAACGGCTCCAGCTCCGCGTCTTCAGCTGCGAGCACCGTTTCCCCTTCGTTTACTACGGGTAAAACACGAGCGCCTTCAAGCAGCTTGAACGGTGCCGCCTCCAGAAGCGGACGGTATACGATCTCGGGCGTCACAACCACGGTGGTCGCCCGCGCCACAGCCTGATTCAACTGTTCCTCGGTTGCAAAGCCTAACCGCACCACTATATCCTCAAGGCGTCCTCCAACGGCCTTTCTGTAGTCCATGACCACTCGTTTCTGAACATCGTTGAGAAGATCGCCTTCAAGGATAACTCTCTCAACCGCTTCCTGGCTTTTCCTCAACACGGTTCCTTCCTCCCGTTCCGAATCACCATATCGGGAACCACCCTCTGGAGAAACGGCAGCGATTTCAACTCTCCGCCGCACTGGGGGCACTTCCATGATTCAGCCGGTACACCCGGTTCAATTTGAACCGAGATCTTACAGCATTCACACCGCCGGAATTCCCCGCGCAGCGGCCTTAGGTATGACCGTGCATCCTCAAGCGTAAGAAGCCCCCTTTGCACCAAAACCTCCGCGAGGTGAATATGTAAATGCAACCGCCTGAGTCTTTCCTGCTCGAGCAGGCAGCTTTCTAAATCGTCAGGCGCCAATTTCCCGCTTGAAAGCAATGCGCGTAATAACTCTCTTTCCTCCTCCTTAACCGCATCCCAATCTACCAATTTCGCCCTCTTGGCGCGCAACAGCGCGTCCAATCGCTCGCGTTCGGAAGGCGGTATCAATCCCTGCCTTTCGGCAAGCTCTTTCAGCCCCGCCGCTTCGCCTGCTTGCACCCTCTGCACCAGCCGGCTCAGCGTATCCCAGCTGAGTATATTCAAGGCAAGAGCAACCCTTCCGAATATAGCGTCCTGAAGGGCCCGCTCCTCGTCAGCCAACTCCACCCTCCTTGACTGCGCACTCGGTTTGAAGAAAGCCTCCATACCGGCACGGCGGCCGGCGATTCGTGCTTTCGAGCTTACGTACCACCCCAAAGCACCCTAAAATACCTTTGGAACAAGACCCCTCTCTTCCCCCTCGAAGATTACCACGAGTTCACCGCATTTGCCAAAAGCCGTTCCCACCGCTATCTTTCTCATGACCATGTTGCAGGGTGACAGGGCGTTGAGGCCCGAAGGTGGGGAGTCGCTCGGCCGCCTAAGGGTGTTCCGATCGGATACGAGGGGACTGTGGTTTCCCAGGATGTTTCCCTGAAAGGCAACCTCCGGAGCTTCAGCTTCGGGGAGATTCTCCAAACGCTGGCGTTTAACCGCCGTTCCGGCGTTCTGGAGATTACAGTGCCCGGCGATAAAACCCGCGCCGTTTATTTCCGCGAAGGGCTGATAATAGGTGTCCAGCCCGAGGCCTATACACCGTTCCGTCTGGGGGAAGTTCTCGTCGCGCGCCGGAAGCTGGGGGCCGACGATCTCCGCATGGCGCTGGATATTCAAGCCAAGACGAAGGAACCGCTGGGCCTCATACTCACCGCCAAAGGCTTTGTCACCGAGGAGGAGATCGCAGAAGCCCTTTCGATTCAGCTTCAGGAACAACTCTACGATTTCTTCCTTCTTAAGGAAGGGGAGTTCCGATTCCGGCCGTTTGAAGGGAGTCAAGAAGAAGAAGGGGTTCCAAGTCAGACCGACCGCCTTCTCGGCGTGGCCGTTTCCGTTGATCCGCAGCTTGTTTCCGTGGAAGCGGCCCGTCTGGCCGACGAATGGGAAACACTGCGCAACCGCGTACCTTCGTTCGATGCCGTATTCGTCAAAACGGACAAAGAAGAAGGCGAACTTACCGAAATCCAGGAGCAGGTTTACCGGTTGGTCGACGGCAAGTCCACCGTAAAGGAGCTCGCCCGGGCCGCCATCTTAAGCCTGCTGCGTTGCTCGTGCGTGCTTGCGGAGCTTGTCGGTGCCGAAAAGATCAGGTTGCTGACCACCTCCGAACTCATTAAGCGGGCGGAAGAAGAGGCCGAGCCCGAACGCCGCACGTCCTATCTCAGTTTCGCACTGTTTCAGGAACCTGAGAATCCGAATCTCCGAATTCTTCTCGCCGACGCCTACATAAAAAGCGGGAAGAGAGGAAAGGCCACCGAAACCCTGCGGGAAGGTCTGGCTGTTCTGCCTGCGGACAAATCAGACGCCCGCCGCTCGTTGGCTCAAGCGCTTCTCAGTTTGAACGCCACGGATCCCGCTGCGCTTGAAGTCATGAGCGAGATCCAGCTACAGTCCGGTAACGAGGAAGAGGCTTTCCGGCTCGCGCTCAAAACCGCTCAGCAGTATCAGCGGAACGACCCTGAAAAAGCGCTCGAAGTTCTTTCCAAAGTCACCCACATCGTACCCGACAACCTTGAATGCTGCTTTGAGGCGGCTTCGCTCTTGCGTACATTGGGCGCCGGAGAGAAAGCGTTGCCCCACCTTGAAGTCCTGGCCCAGCGGCTTGAAGCCCAAGGCAAACTCGAACAGGCAATCAAAGCGCTCAGTTGGATCGTTGAGGCTGATCCGACCAGAGCCGACGCGAGATTCAGACTTGACCGCCTGAGAAGCAGGAGCCGGCAGGCACGGGCCGCGCGCAAGCGCCGTCTGATCACCGGTGTCGCGGTTGCGCTGGTCGTCATAATTGCGGCCTCAATACCCCTTGCATCCCATATCAAAGCGAAGCAAGCCTTCGCGCAAACCTGCGAGAAGGAAAAAGTCCTTCTTGAAGAGCGCAATTTCGATGAGGCGGTCTCCCTTTGGCGCACCTTTCTCAGCAAGTACCCCTCTGGTTCTTGGGGTGAGCGGGCGAAGCAAGCCCTCAAGCGCGTAAGCGATCTTAAGGAGCAGGCTGAAATAGAGCGGCGAAAGGCGATCGAGGAAGAAAAGAAACGCCTGGAGTCGCTGCAGCAACAAGCTAATGAACTTCTCCGACTTGCCAAGGAAAAAGAAGCGAAGGGAGACCTGGCTGGGGCCTACGATGCCCTGAGGCTCCTCTTGGGCCAGTTCCCGGGCTCTCCTCAGGCCAAAGCCGCTCGATTTCCCCTGCGACTCACCTCAAGCCCTGCAGGCGCGCTTGTAAAGCGCACAAGCGACGGTACCACCTTAGGTCGCACGCCGCTGGTCTTGCACTACAGGCCGGGTGAAAAAGTGGAATTATCGCTCTCGCACCCGGGTTGCAGCACGATTACATGGCAGCTCACGGCCGACTACAAATGGGAAGCGCATGTGAAGCTCCCGTGGTCCCCCACCGGTCGTTTCTCGCTTCCCATTCCGGTTACCGATCGACTTGTTCCGCAGGGTAGAGCAGTGTTTCTCTCCTCCCGCGACGGACACCTGTATTTCATTGATCCGAAGCTGAAGGCCGTAAGGTGGCGCCGAAAGATCGGATACTATGGAGATCCGGCCTCACGCTTCCTTCTTCAGGGAGATAAGCTGTATGTGGGCAACTTGGACGGAATCTTTTGGTGTCTGAAGCCTTCAACAGGAAAGAAGATTTGGAGCATCCGACTTCCGGGAGCTGCTGTTCGAAAACCTGTTGCAACTCGCGACGGCAATCTTGTCCTGGTAACCAGCGAGGGTGATGTTTGCATCTTGAGATCCGGCGCGATCTACCGGCAGACCTCGGTTTTGGGCAGGGTGGTCACTGATCCCCTTCTTTTCGGCGATACGCTGTTTGTGGGCACGGAAGCGGATTTGTGCTACGCCATCGATCCGCAACTTTTGAAAGTCAAATGGCGGCGCTCGGTCGATGCGGATGTAATCGGAGGCCCGATCGCGGCCGGAGGGCACATCCTTGTGGTGACCAAGCGCAAGGAGGTGATTCTCTTTGACCCTCAAAGCGGAGATATGGTGAGCCGTTACATGCTGCCGGCGCCCCTGAGTGGAGAGCCTGTGCTGCACGGTCTTTCTGCGTGGCTTCCTCTGGACGACGGAACGCTTGCTGAGGTCCGGCCCGGCCGGAACAACCTAAACCTCTGCCCCGCGGGTTCAGCACCTATACGAACGGTTCTTCCCGTAAAGCGGTACCTGGTCCTCGGCGATTCGGAAGGAAAGCTCTGCCTTTTTGATCCGGCCAAGCGGGCCGTTCGTTGGGCCTATGAAACCCCCGCGCCTGTAGAGGCGCGACCGTGCCTCTATAACGACAACCTGCTTTTTGCGACGAAGAAAGGGGAGTTTTTTTACATGCTCCTGCTTGAGTAGATAGACGGAGTTTCCGCCATGCTTGCGGTTTTTTTTGTTGCACTTACTGCGCAGCCTATCCGTGCCGACCGCCTGACCTATCAGGAAGGGCCTCTGGAAGTCATAGGCCGGTACTTGGGGTTCCTGGACGGAGTTCTCACTCTGGCCGGAACGGACATCAAATTTATTGTTGAAGATGCGGCCGTTGCAGGACGACTATTCGACCTGACACCCGGAAAGGACAATCTGGTTCTGACCGGAAGATTCACCGCGCGTCGAACTTTCAAAGTCAAGACCCTGAAGAAGGCCCCCAATGATGTAGTGCTCCTGCGCCGCCGAATAGCCGACCTTAAGGATGATCCCGCTGAAGTTGCGCGTATTGCAGCAGACGCTTTGGACGAGAGCCGAACTTATGACGACGAAGAACTCGGTGCTGTAGCCCGCGAAGTGCTGCGCAAAGCTTACGAGCAGCAGCTCGCCGCAACCGATCCAAAAGATGTGGAAAGGCGGCTTGAGCTTGTAAAAAAAGCTGCACGCCACTTGGAAGATTCCGTTTGGGCGATTCGAAAAACAACCGCCATTCTGAAAGACCGCCCGGGTTGGAAGCCCGCGGAAGAATTCCTCAGATCTCTGGGTTGCTTCAAATGGCGCGGGAAATGGCTTGAGGAAAAAGATTTCTTGAAGGCCCAGGGGTACGTATACTCGAAAGGACGTTGGATCGCACCTGAGGAGCTCCGCCTAAGACGTATAATCCCCCGATTGAAGGCGCTTCGGGCCAACCACGTGATCCTCAGAGGCCACACCGACGAATACTATGAACTTAAGGTTCGAGAAGGGAAAACACTTCGCGGCATGACCCGCAAAGAAGTGGCCGGAGCTTCGGGATTCGCCGATGACGTGCGGCGGATCCGCAATGGGGACGCAACCTACGAACTGTGGGTCTACGGTTCAACCACGATATTTTTCATAAACGGAATCGTCGCGATAATCTCAGGGGATACAGAAAGGGAGTTTTCAACTCCCCTGCTTCCCCGAGAGCCTTAAGGCCTGCTTAAGGCCTAACGTTGCTTGCCGAAGCTCTTATCCGGAAGGTCAACAGGCACACGGGGGTGTTCTCCGGGCAAATGGTCCTCAGGATACGTTTCCTCCCTGAGAGGTGATTCTTCTTCGGAAGCAGGTCCCGTGGAAAACCATTGCCCCGCCGATAGTGTCTTAAGCAGCTCCCCTGCGTGATCCTGCACAAGCACCCTTCCTCTCTCCACATTCACTTCGGATCTGCCGAAAACAGGATCATGCGTCACCGAAAACACGGTGCCGTGAACCACCACTTCAACAACCGGCGTTGAAACCTGGAAAAGCTCCACCGGGTGAGGCACCGAGCACCGTACCGTGCCCTTTGCAAGCGATATGCGACATCTCTGAGCCGAATTTTCAAGTACAGTGAGCTCAGAACCGAAAGGGCTCTCACACACAGCTCCGCAGGCGAGAGTGAAGCGCCGCACCTTTGTACTTCCGGGCTTATCCTCGGATCTTTCAAGTTTAACCTCCGCACCACCAACGGTCTTAAGAGGCGGCAACTCTTCACTGAAAAGATCTTCGCCGCCGACTGATTTGTTTTGCGGCTCTTCAACCGCCAGTTGCAGCTCTCCACCTGAGGAAGGTCCTATTCGTGGAACGCTTCCCCGCTTTCCTGAAAACGCTCCGAAAATCCAAAAAGCGATGACCAGACAAGCTGCAACCGCACTGACTGCACCTAAAGCCGCCTTGATAATACGGCGGCGCCGGTCGCGCCTAAGTACAACCCAAACAACCCGTCTCTGCTCATGCTCCGGCGGAGCTTCAGATTCAAGCGCCTTTATCAGCCGAGATGCGTTCCGCCATTTCTCAGCGCATTCCGGACACCTCAGTCGGTGTGCTGAAAGCCGGGCCTTCTCCTCCTCTTGAAGTCTTCCGTCAAGCAACAACCACCATTTTTCTTCAGGCGGGCAGGGCTGCGGATCTTCCGTAAAGCGGCCCTGATCGCTTTGCAGCCCATCCCTTGCCTCCGGATCTTTTTCTCCTGTCATGATGAACCTTTCCCGCTGTCTCTTGTTTCACCGCCTGGTTTGCCGGAACTTGAATTTCGGCTGAGCGGTTCCTCGCACGCGGCACCGGGCGTTTCCTGGAGACCACTAAGCCGCCGGGCCAGTTCTCGTCTTGCCCGAAACAAGCGAGATTGAACAGCTGATACCGTAAGCCCGAGCGTATCAGCTATCTGTTCATAGCTTGCACCGGCCCAGTGTCGCAACAGAACCACCTCTCTGTCGATTTCTCCCAACTGCTCCACAGCCTGGTGGACCAGCTGTGACTCCTCTTTCCGGATCGCCTCCCTTACCGGATCGCCTCGCGGTGACTCCCGGTCCTCCTCAAGAGGAGCCGTCGGTCGCTGCCGGCGTATTACGTCGCGGATCCGGTTCCTTGCGATCCCAGCCACGTAACCCCAAAAGCGCTCCGGCTCTCTGAGGAACCGAAGGCCGCGCAGCACTCGGTACAGCACATCTTGAACGATCTCTTCAGGATCTTCCAGCCACGGGGCCGTACCTTTCACCAGAGCCGCGACAGCGGGCACAGTCTGCTGCATGAGAAGCACCAAGGCTTCTCGGTCACCGGCTTGTGCCCGCCGGACAAGCTCAAAAACGCCGTTGCTGCGCTTCATGGAGTTCAGCCATAAAAAAAGACGCGCGTAAGCGGAATTTCTTGCAGGAAAACCACTATAGAACGACGGTCAAACCCCGCCGTGCGTTTCTACAAGCCTGAGGTAGTTTCGGTAGCGGAGCGGGTGGATACGGCCCTGCTCCACAGCCTCGCGCACCGCGCAGCCGGGCTCCTCCAAGTGCAAGCAATTGTTGAACTTACAAGAGCCGATGAAGGGCAGGAACTCGGGGTAGTAGCGCCCGATCTGGTGGACCTCCACCCCCCAGACCGTAAACTCCCGGAAACCGGGGGTGTCAACCACCAGCCCGCCGTTGGGAAGGCGCACGAGATAGACCTCTGTTGTGGCGTGCCGGCCCCGGGCTCTCTTGCTGACAGCCCGCGTGCGGCGGTCAAACCCCGGTATGAGGGCTTTCAACAGCGAAGTTTTGCCGACTCCTGAGTGCCCGGAAAACACACTCAAGCGGCCGCGAAGTAAATCGGCCAGCACGTTCACTCCTCTTCCGGTCAGCGCCGAGGTCTCCACAACTCTGTAGCCCAATTCCTTGTACAAACCAAGAGTCCATGACGCTTCGCCGTCTTGATCCAAGTCGATTTTGTTCAGACAAATAATGGGATCAATGCTCTCAGACTGCGCGGTCACAAGGAGCCTGTCTATGAGCGCCGGCCGCAAAGGAGGCGCTTGAGCGGCAACCACGATTACCACTGTATCTACATTCGCGCAGTAACGGTGCTCCCGGATGCGCTTTCCTTCACCCACGCGCCGCGAAAGGACCGTGCGCCGGGGAAAAATCTCTTCAATTGCCCCTTGTCCAGGACCGGTAACACGAAAACGAACGCGGTCTCCGACCAGCGGTAAGGATCCGGCCTCATCCCATAACTTACCCCGCAGGGCACACCGAAAGCGGGCCTCATCACCGTCGGCCCACACTTCACACTGCCTGCTGTGCCGAGCAGCAACGATTCCGGTTTTCTCTTCCCCCACTCCCGCGCTTTTTTCCGCAGAAGGTTCCTTCCCGCTCGAACCGAGATTTTCTTCCTCCCTGCCCACTTAGCCTCCTTTTTACCGGCTCTACCTTTAAGTTCCTGCTGAAACAGTGCCTGAGGCGACTCAGGCGCGCATAGTATACAGTGACGGCCGCAGTAATCCAACTTTACGGCTGCAGCGACTTCATATGCTCTCTATACAGACGCGGGTGTTTCGTAGAACGATGTTCTCGTTCGCGAGCCGAGACTACGGGAAGTTCTTCTTGGCCCCATCGTCTCGGGCAAACACCTCTCAGATAAGGGTCGTAAGGGTTCAGGTGAATTCGGACCGCTCGGCTTCCGGCTCTCTCTTGATACCCCCCCTCCCTCGCCCCCTTTCGGGGGAAGGGCGGGATGCGCCCGCTAATGCGGGCACCCAGCGGCGAAAGGGTGTCTACGAATTAGGCACGGTCATATAGGACGGTGGAGAGGTCGTCCCCGCCGGCCGAAAGGGTAATAAGGGACTGGCCTGCAATCGTTTTTCACCGCAGCGAAGGAGTACCAGCAAACAAATGGCCTTCGGAGACCGCCCCCGCATGCCGGCGCTTTTCGCCCCCTGCGCTCTTACCGGTCGTAGGCTTCTCCGTACAGCGGCTTTTCTTTGTGTTGCGGCGGCCTTGGGAAGGCGCTGTGCCGCTGACACGATCGTCCTTAAGAACGGAAACATCCTCGAAGGCCGCGTGATCCACGCAGGCTCTTCGAAAGTGCTCATAAAACTTCCTTACGGGACCATGGCCATTGAGCGCCGTCAAATCCGGGAAATCAAGAAAACCTCCCCGGTCAAGACCCACCTGGCTCAAGGCGAACTGCTTCTTTACCACAATGATTTCGAGCGCGCTCTGGAAGAGTTTCGGGAAGCCGTCAGGCTTGCTCCCGAAAGCGAGATCGCGCGTTCAAAACTGGCGCGCGCGCGCCTGCTTTATGCGCGGCATTTGGAAAACCTCCGCAGGTACGAAGAAGCGCTTGAATTATACGACCGCATCGCAGAATCAGGCGTCGAAGCTGAAAAAGGAGCAGCCGGCGCCGAAAGAATCCGCGCGTTGCTTGCAGCATTTTCCGGGAAGCTCAAAGAGGCGAAAGCGGCTCTTACCACAGGCAAAATAGAACGCGCGCGGAAGTTACTTAAGGACCTTTGGGAAGTCTATCCCCAGCGGCGCAAGCTGGTTGGAAAAGCGCTGGCGTACGCTGAAACACGTCTCGGCGACCAAGCTTTAACTCAAGGAGCTTACAAGAAGGCGGGACGGCATTTTGAATCAGCGTTGACGTATTATCCGGATTGGTTCCCGTTGCTCGTCCGGCGCCTCCTTTTCGCCCGCGTTAAGGTCGCCCAAACCCTGATAGAGAACGGAGAGTATACGGAAGCGGAAAAGATCCTGACCGAGACCCTCGCCTATGCTCCGGAAAGCGATGCACTTCACTACCTGCTCGGCAGAGCTTTGGAGGAACAAGGCAGGCTGCAGGAGGCGATCGCGCATTACGAGCGCGTACAGCAGGACCCCAAGCGGGGATTCGATCCCGCCGAGGCGGAACGCAGACTGAAGGAACTTGCGGCGCGCGAGGCGCAAAGTCGGGCCGGGCGAAAAGCGGAGCGCGCCGGTGCCGAAAGCGCCGTCGTTAAAACGAAACACTTCACGGTGCAGGCTCCGGGCCGCAGCTTCGCCCAAAAAATCGCCGATGCCTTGGAACTCCATTTCAGACGCATTGCTCCTTCCTTCGGTGTCAAGTCCTTTGAGAAACCGTGTGAAGTTACGGTTTATCCCAGCGAAGAGATATTCCGGAAAGCCGTGCAATGCGAGAGCTGGGCTCCTGCAAACAGCAGGTGGGACGTGAAGCTGGGGCACCTACGGCGCCACCAGATCAGAACTTACAAGGAATGCCCCCAGCTTTTCTCCAGCGTTCTTCCCCACGAGTTGACACACATTCTTACGGCGGCAGCGCTCTCCTATCGCCCGGATATACCGCTCTGGGCCTCTGAGGGGCTTGCTGTGGACAACGAACCTGCTTTTAAACACCGATTCTACGCCAACGTGATCGCACTTGCGGCCAAACAGAACCGCCTCATACGGATCCGCGACCTCTTGGCGTTTACTTCCTATCCTGGTGAAAAAGAAGTGGAACTGTTTTACGCCCAGAGCCACGCGCTTGTGCGGTACCTGGTGAAACGGCGCGGTTTCAAGAGGTTCTTGAAATTTCTCCGCGAACTGGGCGGGCCCAACGATTGGGTCACATGGGAACGCTTTTACGGATTCCAAAACCCGAGCGCCCTCGAAAACCATTGGCTCCACTGGGCGTTCAAGTGAGGGCCGCACACCGAGCGGTTTTTTCGGGGCTATCTCGGGCTTCGAACAGCCTCAATAAACCCTACGTTCTTTCAGGCACATGACCCGTCCGTCCTTCGTGCCGAGGAGGATCAGGCCGTAGGCGCTTTCCAGTCTTCCATGCTGAGCATCGTGGCTCACGATGAAGTCAGGCTTACGCGTGAGCGGAATACGGTGCAGCACAGTTCCGTCCTCCACGCGGACGGCCCAAATCTCCGGCTTTTCCTCGGCCAACAGGTACACGACATCTCTTCCGGGAGCAAGGAAGGCTGCAACGCCCGGCAGGCCGTCTTCGTGGTACATTGCGCCGCCGGCCCCCTTGACGCGCCGCTTCCACCTGCAAGCTCCGGTTCTCGTATCGAGCGCGTACATAATCTTCGGGCCGCCGTCCACATCCTCAGCCAACACAAAAACCGTATTGCGGCAGGCGAAAAGCGGATCCCGCACGTAACGTCCGACTTGGTACTTCCAGGCCACAGCGCCGTCCACGTTCTCAAAGGCATAAACGGAAAAATCCAACGACGCCGCGAACACGCGTTCCTGATAAGAGACCGGGGAGGTTACGATGCGCGCCTTGGTCTTGCCCTCCCAGGAGTATCCACCTGCTCCCCCCGGTGGTTTCCAACCAATATAGACATTGAGGCGATACACGCTTCCGTCTTCGCTGGCGGCGTATAAGAAATTGCTTTCGCTCCCTCCTTGGAGGACGGTCTTCTCCCCTTTCTTTTGAGTGCGGATAACCCCGCCTGTGTCCTCAAGCACAGGCGGTGAGGAAATAGTATCGCGCGCAGAAAAACTCCATATTTCCGACCGATCCTTCTTCCGTACTCCGTTTATTCGTCCGCCCTCCGCGCATATGAACACCATGTCACTGCTGACAAGCGGCGTGCAGGCCACACCGTAGTCCAAGTTCTCGGCCCACAGTTCAAGCAGCGAATCAGCTTCGACACACCAAAGAACATCGCCTTCCTGCACTACGTAGATCTCATCAGACTTCTGGGCTTGCGCTGTATACCGGTAAACCGCCGGAGCAAACGCCAGCGGGCTTCGCAGTTTCAGGGAATTGTCGTAAGGGAGGCCGTTCAGCTCATTGAGCCGCATCAGGTAACCGTCACCGGTTTCTAGCAACACGACCCCATCGCCGTAATACAACCCTCTGAGCGCACCACCGTGCTGGTAAGTCCAGAGAACTTTCAGGTAGGTTCCCTCAAGAGCACCCGTTTCCACTGCAAGGGGCTTGGGGCCGGCCTGTGCAGCCGTGCTTTCAGTGCGCTCCGGCTGAGTACAACCGGAACCATCAAACAAGAGCACGAGCAGGAGAAAACAACCTGCAATTCCGGCGACGACCGCTTTCGACGTTCCACGCAGACCAATTCCGTTCTTTCCCATACGCCAACGCTCCTTTCCTTGCTTCACCGCCCAACGCCGGGACGGCTGCCGGAAACCGCTGCACTCGCAGCACAGCCTCCGCAGAGGCGTTTTCACTCCTCTTTCTTTAGCTATCGTCCGTTTCAGACTTCAGGAAGACACCCAGGTCCACCCCCTGTGCCTCTTCATAGGCCCTCAGACGCGCAATCCGCCGCAAGTCCTCCTCAATCCGGTTCATGAGCCGGTAAATGTACGGCTTCCTGTTCAACCGGCGTCGGAGGTCCTCCTCCATATCGTCCCACGATCCGTCGTACAACTCGTCCCGCAGCAGGAGCAGTTGTCGTTCCTCGCGGCTCAGCCGTGCGAAGAACTCCGAGGGGCTGCGGGCTGCGTCTGCGGCCTGATCAGCCTGTGATTCCGGCTCAGGCGCGGGCGGGGGTGTTTTACCGGCCGAGGGGCCGTGCGGAGGGGAAGGGCTTACTTCTTCCCGCCGCCTGCGGCGGGGATCGGCGGGACTTCCCTTTCCACCGCTATCCATTTCTTGCCCACGTAAATGAATCGGTCTTCAACTCTACCGAACTCGTCTCCTGGAATCCGGTACTTCAGGACCAGGACGTACTCCCGCAGAATCCGCTTCCCGTCCTTCTGTATGATCCCGACGGTACCGGTCAGATTCCGCACATAGATTTTCACGACGTGAGCCTGCGGGTCAAGGGGTCCGAAGGTCGCAATGCACCGCCGGGTCTCTTTCGGCTTGATAGTCAGGAACCGCTGGAGCTCCTCCAAGGCCTTCGCACGGGCCTCTCCCTTGGCCTTCAGAGCCTTTCTGCGACGGGGGGCGATATCCGCAGGCCCGAGGAGCTGCTCGCCCATCTTGCGCTCAACGGCGCTCTCCAGCTCGGGAAGCGGAACGGAGACCTGCTTCACCTTGTGGGGCTTTCCAATCCCGAGACCGGTAAGCAGAGGGTCTTTCTTTTCGTCCGCAGCCGCCGCTTCCTCTGAGTCAAAAAGCTCAGCGGTTATGTGCAGGGACAGTGAGCGCGGCTGATCCGTTTCATTGGTAACCGCATACACCAGGTACCAATCCAATCGTGCGGTGCCGCTTGCCCGCTCAACCACTATCGTATCCGCTTTCAGGGGCTTGAGCGTTAATTTCCATACATCAAGCTTGAGCTCCGGCTCCTCTTCGGCCGCGTAGAGCGTATACGTGCAAGAGAGTATAAGTAAAACGGCTGCAACAACCTTAAGGCTCCGGTACATAAAACCCCCTTGCAAGGCAGGCCTCAGGGAGGCACCACCCATTTTACTCTCCTTACGTGCTTCAAGTTCTCGTCCCGGACGCGCAGAAGCGCCACAACACAGGCATTTTTCGATTATAGGTTGCCGTGCGGCACTGTCAAGGCGGCAGGTTCTCTCCGCCAAGCAACGCCCTGACACCCCGTGGCACGTAAATCCCCCACCGGGCAAGTACTTCCTGCTTGCGGAATACTTGCTCGGGAGGGCCTTCCAATTGGATCTTTCCGCCCGAAAGCACAACCACCCGGTCGGCGGTGTCCAATAGGAACTCAAAATCGTGGGTTGCGATAATCTTGGTGCCTGCAAGCCCTTTAAGAATATCAATACATTCTTTCCTGCTCCGAGTGCCTAAATCGCTTGTGGGTTCGTCGAGTAAGAGGAGCTCAGGGCGCATTGCCAGCACAGCGGCGATAGCCACCTTACGTTTCTCGCCTCCTGAAAGGTGGTGCGGCACCCGATCTTCCCACCCTTTAAGTCCGACCAAACAGAGAGCTTCTTCCACACGACGTCGGGTCTCATCGTCGGAAAGCCCCAGGTTGACCGGAGCAA
>CAZGYL010000004.1:0-30367 GCA_964529985.1 uncultured Planctomycetia bacterium
GCAACAGAGCGGGTGGCAGGACCCGAGCTTCCGGGCCTATTGCGGCATGGTTTCGAAAATCATGAACCACCGAGTAGGGGTGGGCTCTTTGCCGGCGGGACCGGAGAAGCGCTTGTCGAATCTGCTCTGGATTTTCTCAGGAAACCGAAAAGTTTTCACCCTCGGCGGGCCCTTGCAACCTAACCGAAGGCTCCGCCTCTCCTTGCTCAGCAGGGGGATGCCCGCCCCAAAACGCAAGCCCATTGTGGAGGGGTGGGGGTGGGGTAAGAAAGCCCCTTCGATAGACGACCAGTAGAATGATCGCATCCCAACGTACCGGCAAACACTGAACCCCGGAGGCGAGATCTACACGAATCCGGTATGGTCATATAGGATGGTCTGAGCTGTCCTTTGACGCGGAGGTACTTTAGATGAAAAGAACTGCTTTTTTCTGCCGTGCTTCTTTACTTTGCGTTGCCCTGCTCTTGACATTTGTCGAAGCGTCCGGCAGCGGGCGGTCTTACTGGGCTCTGAAAAGTGTGTTGTCTGTGCAGAGACAGCGTGCCGCTACTTGGGCCCGACTTGATCGCGACGGGGCCCACCGGAAAGTGCGGCCGTACCTTTCGTCTCTGGGTGCCGGAGAAGTGGGCACAGGCCTGATACGCTCTCCGGTATTCACTGTAAAGGGGAAAACCATAAGCTTTGCCTTTTGCGGGCATGACGGACGGGGCGGGGGCCGCAAGCGGAACTTCATAGCCCTGGTTGACGCAGAGACAGGCAAAGTGCTGCGGAAAGCCTATGCTCCGGGCTCAGATGCAATGCAGGAACGGACCTGGCGGATAGGCGATCTGAAGGGGAAGCGCGTCCGCATTATAGTATGCGACGGCCTTGCTGAACCGGCTTGGGCATGGCTGGGCGTAGGGTGGATAAAGGGCAGCGGGCTTTCCGTCGATTTCGCGCGCGGAATCCCTAAAGGTTGGAAACAGAGCCCTTTGGATATCCCAAAGAAAAAGAACAAGCTTCTGAAGGGAGGCATGCCGTTCCTGCTTGCTCCGGCATACACGATTTTTCCGAAACACGGCAAAGCCGATTTTCTCTGTGGATTCAAAGCCAAGCGGCTCTTCTTTCTCGGTATGGTTGTAAGCGACGGCAAGCCGCTTGAAGTTTACGGCGTTATCGAAATTCGTTATCGATCGGGCGGCTCAGAGCGGATCCCTCTTGTTTACGGATTCACCTTGGAGGGAGAAGCAAAACTGCCCAGCCCCTCGGCCGCGCGCTACGTAAGGCCTTCTGCGGATCCGTTTCAGTACTACCTTGTTGTAAAAACGCGAAACGAAGAGATCGAATCGATCAGGTTTGAAAAGGATCCGGGTCACGGTCCTGTTCCTCGGATAACAGCCGTAACGGTTGAAACAGACCAAGCAGGCCGGAATTTGTTACCGCTTCCCCATTATGAGCCGCCTCCGGAAGAGAAGCGTTGGATCGAGGAGCGGGCGGTATCAGGTACGTCTCCGAACCGTGCAGCCGTTATGGAGATTCTAAGGCGCCGCTGTAAGTTGCCGCCTCTTCGCTGGGATTGGTACGCTGCTTTCGAGAAGGGAAAGACGATTGCTCCGGCACCGGTACGTTTCAAGAAAGTCGTGATCGACACGGCCTTTCGCAGCGAAGGTGTGGCTGTTGCGGATTTCAACCGGGACGGTCACCTTGATATAGCTGCCGGTACGGTTTACTACGCCGGACCCAAGTGGCGGCCGGTGCCTATGTTGGGCAAAGCCCCTGATTTCCCCAGAAAAGGGTACAGCGATGCCTTTCTTTGTTTTGCAGACGACCTGAACCACGATGGGTGGACCGACTTGATAACAGTAGGATTCCCGGGGGCTGAAACCACGTGGCTTGAAAATCCGGGGCCGAAGGGAGGTGTATGGCGCAGGTACAAGGCGATAGAGCATACCGGAAATGAAAGCCCCTGGTACGGTGATATCGACCGCGACGGGCGAAAGGAGTTGATTTTCGTTGCCGGAGACCGACTTGCTGCGGCCCGCCCCGGGGCGGATTGCCGGGCCCTTTGGGAAGTGATACCGATCGGCCGTAAAGGCGAGCCTCTTGCCGGTCATGGACTGGGTGTGGGAGATCTGAATGGGGACGGCCGCCTGGATGTGTTGCTTCCCACCGGGTGGTGGGAGCAACCTGCAGGGGGTATCGGCGAACCTTGGCCTTTCCACAGCGCGGCTTTTGCAGGCGGTGCGCAGCTGTGTGTACTTGAGGTCGACGGAGACGGCAACGCCGAGGTGCTAGGTTCAAGCCCCCACGGCTACGGAGTTTGGTGGACTCGGAGGGAAGAAGACGCCTGGCGCACTTACCTGATCGACAATGAAATATCGCAGACGCATGCGGTTTGCATCGCCGATATAGACGGGAACGGGACGCCGGACTTTGTTACGGGCAAACGCTACTGGGCCCATAACGGGCATGACATCGGCTCTGCGGAACCCGCCTTTCTGTGTTGGTTCTCCTTGAAGCGCGGGGCGCCGCGACCTTCTTGGACGAAATACACTATAGACGATCACAGCGGGGTAGGGCTGCAGGTGCTTGCCTGCGATATCGATCGGGACGGGGATCAAGACATAGTCGTGTCTAACAAGCTGGGAGTTTTTCTGTTCGCAAATCAGCTTAAGTGATATCGGCCCAAAGGTTAGGAGCGGATCTATCTGCTCCTGAAGCAAAGCACCGCTTTTTCAGTACGCACGTAGAGAGACCGCCCGACAGGAGCCGCCGTGGCATAAACCTGTTCATTGAGCTCCGATCTTCCGAGCAGTGAAAAAGTGCGCGCACACCGCACCACGCTTACGATTCCATTTCGGCTTGTGAAATACACACGGTCGGCGGCAGCCACAACCGACGCGAAATAAGTGCCGCGCAGGCGCTTGCGCCAAAGGAGTTTCCCGGTCTTCGCATCTATGCAGTAAGCTCTTCCTGATTCCGTAACGCCGAAAAGAAGGCCTTGCGCGCAAACAGGAGTAGCGGATTTTTCTCCCCGTACCTCGCACCGCCATACCAGAGGATCCTTTCCGCTCTCCAGCTTCCGTATCGAAAGAGCCCGTATTTCTCTGTAACCGGACACAAAAAGCAAGTCTTCCGAACCTGTTACAGCGGCTACAAGGTGGCGGCCTCCGTGCTTAAACGGATATACCCACTTTTCTTTCCCCGTCTCCAGATCATAGCCTCGGACATCGTCCCAGCCCTGCACCACAACCGTGGCGCGCACGCCTTCGGTGTAAAGAAAAGGCGTCGCGTAACATGCGTGAGCGTCGCTTCCCCAGGGCCGCTGAACACGCCAAATCTCTTCGCCGTTGAAAGTTCTGAGGGCGACGAGATAAGGGTGGATGCCTTTTTCACCTTCTTCAGGCCGCTCGCTGTCTGAGACCAGGACCAAGGCGCCGGGCATATACAAAGGGGAAGGCCCCGGTCCGAAACCGCTCCGGAAAGGAAGGTTCCGGTTGGTCCACTCTTTTTCTCCAAAACGATTCACTGCAGCAAAGCCCACGTTTCCAAAATATGCATAGACGGAAGAGCCGTCAGAGACCGGCGTCGGAGTGGCGGCGGTGTTGGGGCGTCTTACGCAAGGATCCCTGCCTTCAAGCGGTTCGGCTATCCAACGGATCCTACCGTTTCTTGCATCCAGGCATACAATTGCGTGAACGAAAGAACGGCGGGGGAGAATAACGTTGTACTGGACGAAAAGGAGTGCGGCCGTAAGAGCAGCAACGATAGCGAAGAGAAGATCGAAGCGCTTCGGAAGAACGGGTTTGCGCTTACTGCTTAAAAACGCAAAGGAGGAGGCTGTGACAACAAGAAAAAGCCCTACAAGCCACCAGCTGGGCGTTGGCCGCAAAGAAATGTCCTGCGGCGACCAACCGGCAGCACGGACCGCCAAGAAAAAAGCAGGCAGGAGCCCAAGTACAAAGCCGGAAAGAAGTGCAGAGAACCTTGTGCGCCGCACGCCGAGATCTTCAGTTTGGCCTTGGTGCTCTTCGTAGCGTTGCCTGGGAGGCATAAGCAACGAGAGACCAAAGAGAGCGCAGGCCGCAAGCAACACTGCGCCCGCCATACCCACTTTGGAGGCCGGCTCCAAGAGTAAATCCCTCTGGGGGTGAACCAGCCAAGCAGCCGCACACAAACCGAGCGCTCCAAGCCCCAGTGCCGGTCGCAGGAGGCCTACTCGCTCTGCGGTGCATGACACAAGTATCACGCAGCCCAGCGTCGCCCCTGTTACTGCAAGCCAAGTTGCTGCGTCAGGAGAGGCGAGGTCCAGCGTTCGTTCACCGAAAAGTACGACAGAGGCCAAGCCTCCCAGGCAAACAGCGGCGACAAATGCCCGAAAAGGTTTCCGGAGGCGCGAGGGGAAGAGCACCCCGAGCAGACCACCGAGAAGGCAAAGAAGAACTGCAAGTGCTACGTTGCCCCGCTCCAACAAACCCCTCAGGGCGCTGGACTCATAGGCTGTCGTGACGTAAAGTCTGTCCCCGTCTAGAACCGGGGAAGAATGCCCCCTTCCCGGAATTTCGGTTCTCCAGGCCAGAGTGCGGTCTTCTCGGAGCACAACGGGGGGATTCGCAGTGCGTGCGTACCCCCGCTTCCCCAGACCGTGAAACCCGGGCCATGAAGGCCCGCTTGTAATAAGCAAGGCAAGAACGAGAGCAGGCATCGCCTCTACCCCCTTTTTTGTTTTCTGGTTTTAACACATAGGAAGCGCAACGTGCAACGCTTTTACAGCGCCCTGGGAACCGATTTGCGGATCGCTTGACATGGGTGCTCTTGCGGTCGCATACTGGTTTTTTCCGGATTTCGGCGTTCGGCTTCGAGATCCGGTATTCAGCTCAAGCGGCTTATCCATTCAAGCCTTGACCCAGGAGGTTACAAATCTTCGATCAGGAGGTTAGCAATGCGAAAGTTGACACGCCGGAATTGGATCGCTCTTACCACCTGCACGGCCGCAGGAGGCGTTTTACTGGCAAAAGGGGCGAAAGAAAGCAAGGAAGGCTGGAAATGCATTTTCGACGGCAAGAGCCTTAAGGGGTGGAAGGCGAACGAGCACCCTGAGAACTGGAAGATCGAGGACGGCTGTATCGTGGGCAGAGGGCCCCGCAGCCACCTTTTTTACGTGGCGGAGGAATTCAAGAACTTCGAGTTGAAAGTCGAAGTTATGACGCAGCCCCGCACGAATTCCGGAATCTACTTCCATACACGGTACCAGGAGAGCGGTTGGCCGGAGTACGGTTACGAATCGCAGGTCAATGTTACTCACCCGGATCCAGTAAAAACCGGAAGTCTCTATGGGGTTGTTAAGCTTTTCAGCACGCCGGTCAAAGACCGCAAGTGGTGGACTCACCACATCATAGTGAGGGGGAAGCGGATTATAACCATCCTGGACGGGAAGGTGATCTTCGAGTACGTGGAACCTCCCGGGGTCACCGGAACGCGCAAGCTCAGCAAGGGTTTGATCGCTTTCCAACAGCATGATCCCCGGAGCGTCATTCGGTACCGTAACGTAATGGTGAAACGCCTGCCGGATGACGCCCGGTAGGGTGCCCCGGCCATAGGCCCCCTGAAGGGCCGAATCGGCCCTGTTCTTGACGGCTTCGGCCTTCTCCGGTACCGTACCCTGTTTCGGTCGTGTGGTGAAAAGTCTCGGGCAGAATATGGAGGGGACTTGACCGTGACAAAGGTACCGGAGACCGCGATCAGTCCGACTCGGCAGGAGAACTACCCCGAGTGGTACCAGCAGGTCATCGCCGCCGCCCAGCTGGCTGAAAACAGCCCCGTGCGCGGCTGCATGGTCATAAAACCCTGGGGATACGCCCTGTGGGAGAATATGCGGTCGGCCCTTGACACCATGCTGAAGGCCACGGGGCACAAGAACGCGTATTTCCCGCTCTTCATTCCCCTGAGCTTTCTTCAGAAAGAGGCCGAACACGTAGAAGGCTTCGCCAAAGAATGCGCGGTTGTGACCCACCACCGGTTGGAAATGGGACCGGAGGGGAAGCTCGTGCCGGCCGGCAAGCTTGAAGAGCCTCTAGTTGTGCGTCCCACCTCAGAGACCATAATCGGGGCAAGCTATGCGAAATGGGTCCAGAGCTACCGCGATCTTCCGATCTTGATCAACCAGTGGGCGAATGTAGTGAGGTGGGAGCTCAGGACCCGGCTTTTCCTCCGCACGACAGAATTCCTCTGGCAGGAAGGGCACACGGTGCACGAGACGGAACAAGAGGCATGGGAAGAGACCCTTCGCATATTGGAGATTTACAGGACTTTTTGCGAACAATACATGGCTATGCCGGTCGTAGCGGGTGAAAAGACCCCGGGGGAGAGGTTTCCCGGCGCGGTGAGGACGCTTTCGATCGAGGCGATGATGCAGGACCGCAAAGCGCTTCAGGCCGGAACCAGCCACTTCCTCGGCCAAAACTTTGCAAAGGCTTCGGGCATTCAGTTTCAAGACCGGGAAGGGAAACTGCGCTACGCTTGGACCACCTCGTGGGGGGTATCCACCCGCTTGATCGGGGGAATGGTCATGGTTCACGGCGATGACAACGGCATGGTCATGCCGCCGAGGCTTGCACCCAGTCACGTGGTCTTCCTTCCCATCATACGCAAGGAAAAGGATCGCTCTGAGGTCCTTGAGTACTGCGAGCGTTTGGCGCGCAGGCTCAGGGAGCAGAATTACCACGGAAGGCCGGTGGAGGTTGTGGTCGACACTCGGGATATGAACGCAGGTGAGAAAGGCTGGGATTGGGTTAAGAAAGGCATCCCGGTGCGCCTTGAGGTCGGGCCCCGCGATATTGCTCAGAACGCGGTTTTTGTAGGAAGGCGCGATCGCGAACCTCGAGATAAGTACAGCGAGGATAAGGAAGCTTTTGTAGCGGGCATAACCTCGCTTTTGGACGAAATCCAGCAGAATCTTTTCGATCGGGCGAAGCGTTTTCTCAGCGAACACACCCGGCCGATCGATTCCTGGGACGAGTTTAAGTCCTTCTTCACCCCGAAGAACAAGGAGCGGCCCGAGATCCACGGCGGCTTTGCGCTTTCTCACTGGTGCACGCGCGACGAATGCGAGCAAGCGATAAATGAGGAGCTCTCCGTTACGATTCGCTGCATTCCCCTTGAGCGGGAAGAAGAAGCCGGTACGTGCATCCGCTGCGGTAAGGCAAGTCCCGGCCGCGTCGTGTTTGCAAAGGCCTACTGACGGCCTGCGGTTTCGGCGTTCCGGATATTCGTGCGGAGAGAAAAGTAGGAGGGCTTCACAGTGCCCGGCGGCTCTTTTGATCCCCGATCGCTCTTTTCGGGCGAGGCTTTCGAGGAGCTGTTGAATACTTGGGGCCGGTTCCTTGCGCGTTACCTGCGCGCAGTACCGCACGGGCCGGTTATGAAGTGGGACGAACCCGAGGCTCTTGCCGAGCGGCTTGGAGAAGCTGATTTTGAGGAGGGAGTTGCGCCGGGAGAAGTTATCAAGTGGTTTGAGAAAGAGGTTTTGCCTTTCTGCCAGCACCATTTCCACCGCTTGGTCGCCGGGCACATGATCGGAACCCCGCTTCCCATGGCTGTTGCAGCCGACGTTGCTGCGAATCTCCTCAACCAGGGTATGGGAATTTGGGAAGTCGCTCCGGGGCCTGTGGCTCTTACTCAACAACTTGTGCGGTATTTTCTTGACAAAAGCGGTTTCGGCCCGGGTGCGGACGGGATTCTGACGACAGGCGGAACCGAAGCGAACCTCACCGCGTTGCTTGCGGCAAGATCCCGCTTGTACGGGCCCGAGGCCCGCGAGCGAGGTATCCCGCAGGGAGAGCGCCCGGTCGTACTTGCCTCCGAGCTTTCCCACTACTCGATAGCCCGTTCTGCAGGCGTTATCGGGATCGGAAGGAGGAACGTGCTGCGTGTTCCCGCAGACGAGCTCTTCCGGATGAATGTAAAAGAACTGGAACGTATGGCCGACGGCCTGCAACATGAGGGACGCCGGATACTTTGCGTTTGCGCCGTGTCGGGCAGCACTTCGGTGGGCTCGTTCGATCCCTTGGAAGAGATAGCCTGTGCGTGCAGGAAACGCGGCCTTTTCCTTCATATCGACGGCGCGCACGGAGCCTCTGCAATGCTCTCCGACCGCCACAGGCACCTTCTTGCCGGAGTGAGCGAAGCGGACAGTTTGACTTGGGATCCGCACAAAATGCTTTTTGTGCCGGGGGTTCTCGGCATGCTTCTTGTTAAGGACGGCACCATGCTCTCGGAGGTTTTCGATGAGAGACCTTCATACCTTTTCAGCCGTAAAGCCGAAGATCAGCCGCGCTGGAATTTCCTGCGCAAGAACCTCAGGTGCACTCAGAGATTTGATGCTTTGAAACTGTGGGCCGCTCTGAAGTTTTACGGCCGAAAAACCTTTGCACGTCTCATCGATACGACCGTCGCGCGGGCGGAAGCGCTGTGGAAGCGCCTCTGCGAAGAGAAATGTTTTGAGCCGCTCGTAAAGCCCTCATTCAACATTGTTTGTTTCAGGTATGTTCCTCAGAGCGGAGGCGGGCTTTCGGAAGAAAAGCTCGATTTCCTTCAAGAAGAGATCCGCACGGGATTATTGCGTGAAGGGAGTGCTTGGATCACAACAACCCGGGTAAGGGAAAGAGTTTACCTGCGCATAACCGTCATGAACCCGATGACCGAGGAAAAAGATATAGAAGAACTGCTCGGCTTGATCCGCTCCCGAGGCCGAGCTCTCAGGGGCTAAGCGGGGCGTTAGAGCTGCAGTTTAAAGCTTCGTTATGTCCAGAGCGAGGACGCCGGCGGAAAGCGGCGGCATGACGAAGAAGACTTTGTCGCCGGACGCTCTCACCGGCGCCTCCCTGGGTGAGACGGCCCGGGGCTCAGAGAGGCTGTTGCGAGCCTTGAGGTCGCCGGGGGCGACAAGATCGAGCTTTGAAGATCTTATCTTGAACTTGCTGTGAATCCGTAAAGAGACCCGGACGGGATCTGCGGTCGGATTCACAAGCTTAAGGAAAGCTCTGCTGCGTTCGGTGTTCGTCGTTGCAACGACGTTGAGGGGCTTTGTTTCTCCTTTCAATTCCACGCGAAGCGGTGCGTAGTTGCTGCGCCAAAGCCGCATGACGACATAGTTTGGTGCGGGGAACCAAGTGCAATGATCAAAGTTTATAAATGCGTTATCCCAAGCCGGTGCCGACACATGGCGCAAAAAGAGCGCAGGCCCTGCCATCCCCACCGCGGCGCCCAGTCGTTCGAATGCGTTTAGAATCCCCCCGCAGTACAGTCCCGTGCGCCAGTCGGTTGACTGAGCATTCCACTCTGAGATGTAGATCTTCAGATCAGGGTTCTTGGAGGAGGCTATGAGCTCGGCTGTGCGGCGCAGGAAATCCTCATAAAGCGCGGGGCCCTCAGCGAAGCGATCGGGGTTCTCATAATGGTGGACGCTCAGGTAGTCGATGACATCGGCACACTTCTGGATTATGACGCGATTCCATTTGAACCCATTCGAGCCGTATCCCGGGCTTCCGCAGGCAATAAGCTTGATCCGCGGGTCGGTCTTCTTCATTGCTTGAGCGAACAAGCGCACAGCTTCGGCGTAAGCCTCAGCGCCCATGTGCCAGGTCTCGTTGTCGATTTCCCAATAAAGCACGTTGTAGGGCTCCGGATGACCGTTCTCAGCCCGCACCCGGCCCCAGGTCGTTTCCGCTCCGCCGTTGCAGTATTCGATCCATTGGCACACTTCGCGCAGAAAGTCCTCACGCCGCACTTCTCCGTTCCACGGTCGAGTACCTATGTTCACAACAATAAGCGGTTCGGCGCCCACTTTGCGGCAAAGTGCGATGAATTCGTCCGTGCCGAAAGCGTTCACTTCAAGATCGTCCCAGAGCTGCCGCGGATAAGGACGCCTTTTGTGCTGCGGTCCGATACCGGCTTTCCACCTGTATGCAGAAGCGAAACAGCCGCCGGGCCAGCGGATGACCGGGGGCTTGAGTTCGGCGATCGCACGCACCAGATCGGGCCGGAATCCTCCCTCGGCTTTCCATGAAGCCGGCATGATGCTTACCTGGTCGAGCCAAACCGAAGCAGGGCCGCGCACTTCGATGCGCAATTCGGCTTCGGGACAGTCCTCCGCAACTTTCAGCTCGAATGGAAATTCCCGCCACTTGGAATCAAGGCGGGAAATGCCTTTTTCAGCCAAAACCCGCCCCTCGCTGGTGAACTGCACCGCGATTCCTCCGGCCGCCCGCCCCTTCGCCCAAAGCGATCCGACGTACCGTTCGCCTGCTTTCAGACAAAAGGGCTTCTGAACCAACCCGGCCTTCCCGCGGGAAAGCTCAATGTGCTGGCAGAACCTGCCGTTTAGAGCTTCCTCCGACGCAAGCTCCACTCTTGCGGAACCAAAGGCCTTCCAGTGGCGTGCGACCGCCAGACGGGCCAAGCTTTCGGGGAATCCGTCCAGGAGCACGCGTCCGTCAAGCGCCTTTACTTTTACGTTGCGAAAGGCCGCCTTGGTGGCCCATGTACCTATCCCGACGCAGCCCTGCAGATGCCCTTCAGGATCCGTAAAATCGATGAGCTTTTTCCCGTCAAGCCATACACTGATATGAGAACCCTCGCAGCGTATCTTGATTCGATACCAGCGCCCTCGCTTGATCGAACCGCGGACCGAAGGACCCACGCGGTGCCACCTCCCTTCACCCGATTTCCCCCTTTCCAAGCTGTGAAGCGTGTTGTTCCAGCCGCCGAGGTTGCACCAATAAAAATCTTTTTCGCTGCGCACTCGAAACAGGATCAGGAAACCCTCGTTTCCCGAGAGCTTGCGCGCCTCGAGCGTGTACTCGTAATCGCGCCAATCGGGATCGCCGAAAACGAGCCTGCGGTTTGTACCGAGGTCCTCCTGCACTACGGTATCGCCGCGGCGCCGCCAGTTGCCTGCTGCGTTTTCTTCGAAGCTTCTGTTCCAAACAAGCTCTCCCCAAAGTCCGCCGTTTACCGAATGGTAAATGTGCTCAAGGAAATGCCCGTAGATTTTTTCGTCCACGCGGTTAAGCACCGTCTCAGGGAAAAGCGTGAGGTCCACCGAGGCACTCTGGAGCACCGCCGCACTCGGAAGTGCCGCGCAAAGCAAGAGCACTTTCTTGAAAATGCAGCCTTTCATCCCTTCTCCTCCTCTTGTTACTTTGAAGCACGCTTCGCAGCAGGGTACCGTGCCACAAGACGCAGCGTCTCGTCCATTTGTTCCGGTGTTTCGGCACCGACGGTTATTGCGTCTACAAGGCCTGAGGACTGAATGAAACGTATACATTCCTCTTTTCTTGAAGCAAGAGTTCCTTCGCCGTAAATCTTCATGCCGATCACTGTTTTTCCGTTCCGGCGGGCTCGCAGCAGAATCCGCCGCACTTCATCCACGGGACCGTCCATTTTCGCGCCTCTTGGGTTGATCCTGGCAAGGAGCACATCGACCCATGGGTTCTCCGCAGCGACTCTCAGCGCTTCTATGTCATGACAGGATACGCCCACGGCGCGGATGCGCTTGCGGTCTTTTTCCTCGCTCAGCACTTCCATGTACGCGGCGAGTTCCTGAGGCCAGTCGGGAGTGGTCATGCAATGAAGCAGGACTATATCCAAGTAGTCCGTGGTAAGTTCATGTCTGAAACGCTGGAGTGCAATCCGGGCGGATTTCTTCTGAAACGCAGGCGGGGTCTGCGCCGGGGGGCCGTCGTAACGCCACCAGAGTTTCGTCAGTATGGTGACTTTCTCGCGGGGAATAAACCTGAGCGCCTCTCTGAAGTAGATATGCGTGCCGTACAGATCGGCCATATCGAAAAACGTAACCCCGCGGTCGAAATCATGCCTGATAAGTGCGACGAATTTTTCAAATCCCATGCGGGTGTGATTGGAAGTGCGGTTGTAGCCCCGCATTCCCGTACCTTGCGCCACATAGGAAGTCCTTATGCCGGTTCTACCCAAAATGACCTGCGGAGGCGGGGAAACCACACTGCCCGTGTTTGAAGCAAGCGTACAAACCGAGGGGAAGGAAACCGCTGCTCCTGCGCAGCCTGCAAGGAATGCTCTTCTGCTTGAGCCTTTCTTAGCTGTGTGTTTCATGTGGCCTCCTTTTCGCCGTTCGCTTCGACGGGGAAGCAGTTTCAATGGTGGCCTGCGCCTCCCGGGGTTCGTTCCGGAGCGTGGATTTCATTATAGCCTGCTCGGTTGGCGGCTGCGAAGGGCGGCTGTCGTGGGATCCCCGGCACTGTTACAATGCAAGAGGGGCAGAGGCTGTGGAGGTGAGACTTATGTGCAGGAAGCGGACCAAGAAATCTGCAGGAGCAAGCAGCTTCGTATTACGGATCGGGCTTGCGCTTTTGCTTTGGGTTCCGGCGGCGGCCGGATTCCCGCGCTTCGCGCACCATTTTGTGGATCGCCGTCTGCCGGGAGGCGGCTGGGGCCAAACCGCACTCGGTGATATCGACCGGGATGGAGACCTCGACTTTGTGACGGGTAGATCGGGGGGCGAAATCCGGTGGTACGAATTCGTATCACCCGACCGATGGCGGCCTCACCTTTTGGGAAGGAATTCGCCTTCCGATGTAGGCGGTGCTTTATTGGATGTGGACGGAGACGGGCGTTTGGATTTTGTAACCGGTGGTGCCTGGTACAAGCAACCGAAACGGCCGAAGGACGGCCCATGGAAAAGAATCGTTTTCGACCCTCAGCTCAAAAGAGTCCACGATGTGGTGATCGCCGACCTTAACGGCGACGGCAGGCCGGACGTGATCACCATGTCGGATGCGAACGATCTTCGTTTCTACGTGATTCCGCGGAAGAATCCGGAGGGGCTCTGGAAAAAGCGCTTCATATGGTCCGCCGTCCATGCGGGACTTTCGGCGGCGGACATCGATGGGGACGGCGATATGGATATCGTAAGAAGCCGATTCGCCCTTGAGAATTTGGGTAAGGGCGCTGCTTGGCGGGAGCACAGGTTCTGTGGTATCAAATGGGCCGAAAGGCGCGAACGGTCGTTCTACTACCATGCAACGCGAAGCTGCGTTGCCGATGTCAACGGCGACGGTAGGCCGGATATAGTGCTCACCGAAGCGGAATTCCCAGGTGCGCGGATTGCGTGGTTCGAAGCTCCGGCCGGTACGTGGAAATGCCCCTGGAAGGCGCACCTGCTGCCGCAAGGCACGGGCGAAGTACGAGGTCCTTACCATTCACTTCAGGTGGCTGATTTTGACGGCGACGGCGATTTGGATATCTTCAGCGGTGAGATGGAGCTTTATGGAGTTAAGCCTCATAGGTGGTACATCTGGGAGAATCGGGATCGCGGAGCTCGCTTCGTTGAGCACGTAATCCTGGATAAGATGCTCGGAACCCACGAGACCGCTGCAGGCGATGTTGACGGCGACGGTGATATCGACCTTGTGGGCAAACCCTGGCGCGCGGTGCGCGGAAACGGAAACGAGGGAAGGGCGCATGTAGATTTCCTTGAGAATCTCCTCAAGAAGTAGGTGCCGGCGGGTGCGTTACTCGACCTGCGCTTCATGACGTGGCTTTTCGCAATACGGGAGGAAACAAGGTGCCGGAAAGGAAAATTTCCGAGCGGGTATGGTCGAGAAGAGGTTTCTTGGTCACCTCGAGCACTGCGGCTTTGGCTGCTGGAGGAGCGCCTTCGGGAAAGCCTGCCAGGCCGCCAGCTTTGGGATTCGATAACTTTTCGATCAGGGCGTTTAAGTGGAAAGCCCCTCAACTGATAGATTACGCGGCGTCGCTTAAGGTTGACGTGTTGTTGCTTTCGGACCTGAACGTCTACGAGAGCTTCGAGCCTGCGTACTTGAGGAAAGTCGGCCAGTATGCGCGCAGCAAAGGGATAGTGCTTCAGGTCGGAACGGGAAGCATTTGTCCCACCTCACGTTCTTACAATGAAAAGCGCTGGGGACCGGCTGTGGAGCACGCCCGCCTCTTGATCCGCGTAGCGCAGGGGGTAGGGGCTTCAGTTGCACGGTGCTACCTGGGGACGCGCGCCGACCGGCTTTCAGACGGAGGGATCTACCGCCACATGGAGGCCATGGTGAAGGTTCTGAAGGCCGTGCGCTCCCAGGCGGAAAGCGCAGGGGTGAAGCTCGCTGTCGAAAATCACGCCGGAGACATGCAGGCATGGGAGCTGGTGGAGCTCATAGAGCAGGCCGGCAAAGAGTTTGTCGGAGCCACCATGGACATTGGGAATGCGTTATGGACTCTCGAGGATCCGATGGTGAACCTGGAAAAACTGGCCCCGTATGTGCTCACCACAGGGATGCGTGACACTGCGGTCTGGGAGACCGAGAGAGGTGCTGCCCTCATGTGGGTCAACATGGGCCGCGGGATTGTGGACTGGAAGCGCTATCTAGAGCGCTTTTGCGAGCTGTGCCCCCGGATACCTTTCGTGCTTGAGATCATCTCATACAAGTGGAAGCTTGAACTGCCGTTTCTTGAAGACTCCTTTTGGAAGGCCTTCCCCCGCGCCCGGGCCTGGGAATTCGCGCGGTTTCTGGCCCTTCTGAAACGGGGGAGGCCTTACAGGCTGCCCCCCGGCCGGCCCACGGGCAAGCCCTCGGCGGCGCTTGAGCAGGCCCAGCAAAAGTTCGACCTCGAAGAAAGCCTTAAATTCTGCCGCTCCTTGGGACTGGGCCGCAGGAGCTGAATCCGGCCTCTGGGGACTCGAAGGTCCTTACCTTCCGAAGTCTATTGAGTCTGGAGGAAAAACGCAGTACTATTTTCCCTTTCCTGTTTTGTCCGAAGCGGTATCGGTTTGCGGTGCACTTGCGCCTGGAGTGCCGCTCGGTTGCTGGCTGCGAGCCGCTTGTGAAAAGAGTGCTTTGGCCCCTTCAGAGCGGGAATTGAGCATGATAAGGATCAAGCGCGGTCTGGACCTTCCGATAGGCGGGAAGCCGGAACAGACAATCACCGAGCACAAGGAAACCGGCAAGGTGGCGGTCTTGGGGCCGGATTATATCGGGCTGCGCCCCAGCATGGCTGTGCGGGTGGGCGACCCTGTGAAGCTGGGTCAGGTTCTTTTCACCCACAAGAAACTGCCCCAGGTCAAGTTCACTGCGCCCGCTGCAGGGAGGGTGGTTGAGATCCACCGGGGCGCTAAGCGTGCTTTGCTTTCGGTTGTGATTCAACTGGAAGGGGACCAGGAGCTCACCTTCCCGGCATATGAACTCGGAAAGCTGCCTGATCTCACACGAGAACAGGTGGTGGAGGAGCTCCTCGAATCCGGCATGTGGACGGCGCTTAGGACACGGCCCTTCAGCAAAGTGCCCGACCCCCAAACCACGCCCCATTCCTTGTTTGTAACGGCTATGGATACCAACCCTCTTGCGCCTTCTGCAGCAAAGATACTTGAGGGACGCAAGGAGGACTTCGCCCACGGACTTGTTGTCCTCTCGAAACTGACCGACGGGAAGCTCTTTGTCTGCAAGGATCCTGAGACCTCGATTCCCGAGGTTCCTGTGCCTTCTCTTGTGGTTGAGGAATTCGCCGGACCACACCCTGCCGGCAACGTAGGGACCCATATACATTTTCTCGATCCGGTTGGGCGACATAAGACCGTTTGGCATATCGGGCTTCAGGACGTGATTTCAGTGGGCCGGCTTTTTAAGACGGGCAGATTGCATGTGAGAAGGGTTGTAGCGCTGGGGGGCCCGTCGGTATTGCGGCCCCGCCTCATAACCACCCGTTTGGGCGTGGCGTTGGATGAGCTTCTTGCGGGTGAACTCAAAGACGGACGTAACCGGGTGATCTCCGGATCGGTTCTCTCAGGCCACACTGCTTCAGGTCCGCTTGCGTTCTTAGGCAGGTATCACCAGCAGATTACAGTGCTGCCCGAAGGCGGCAAGCGATCTTTTCTCGGTTGGCTAAGCCTCGGGCGCGATCGGCACTCCGTTAAGAATGTGGTTCTCTCAAAGCTTCTTCCTCCGAAGAACTACCGCTTCGATACCTCCACCCACGGCGAGAAAAGGGCGATCATCCCCACTTATAATTACGAGCGGGTCATGCCCTTGGACATAATGGCTCTCCAGCTCCTGCGGGCTCTTGCGGTGGATGATATCGAGGAAGCCGAAGCGCTCGGCTGCCTTGAGCTTGACGAAGAGGATCTGGCTCTCTGTGCTTACGTTTGTCCGTCGAAACTGGAGTTCGGACTGCTGCTTAGAAGGAACCTGACGTTGATAGAGAAGGAAGGGTAGCAGCGTGAAACTGCTGAGAAAAGTTCTGGACAAGATCGCACCTGCGTTTGAAGAAGGAGGTAAGCTCAGGAGACTCCACCCTTTTTACGAAGCGGTGGACAATTTCTTTTACACCCCGGCCGGCGTCACCGAAGGACCGCCGCACGTGCGGGACTTCATGGATCTGAAGCGGTTGATGGTCCTGGTGGTGATCGCGCTTATTCCCCCTACAGTTGTCGGGCTCTACAACACCGGGTACCAGGCGAACCTGGCCCTCCAGCAGCTAGGTATCCAGGAGGTCGCCGGCTGGAGGGGTTGGGTCATGCAGTTGCTCGGCCTTGGGGTTGATCCTCACAGCGTTCTGGGGAATTTCGTTCACGGGCTGCTGTATTTCCTTCCGCTCTATGTGGTGACTCTCGTTGCGGGAGGGTTCTGGGAGGTGCTTTTTGCGGTGGTCCGGGGGCACGCTATAAGCGAGGGCTTCTTTGTAACGAGTTTGCTTTTCCCGCTGACGCTCCCGCCGACCCTTCCCTTGTGGCAGGCGGCTCTCGGCATAAGTTTCGGCGTGGTGTTCGGCAAAGAGGTTTTCGGCGGCGTAGGAATGAATGTGCTTAATCCTGCGCTTGTCGGCAGGGCTTTTCTCTACTTTGCATACCCCGGAGAGATATCAGGGGACGCGGTTTGGGTCGCGGTTGACGGTTTCAGCAGAGCCACACCGCTCGCGCAACTTTCCGACCCCGCGCAGACGTTTGGGACGGGTTTTTGGGACTCCTTCCTGGGCATGATACCGGGTTCAATGGGCGAGACATCCACCCTGGCGTGCTTGCTGGGTGCTGCTTTTCTGATAGCGACCCAGGTGGCCTCTTGGCGTATCATGCTCAGCTCGGTTTTGGGGTTGATGGGTACGGCATTCCTCTTCAACTTGATAGGAAGCAGCACAAATCCCATGTTCAACGTAAGCCCTTGGTGGCACCTGGTTCTGGGCGGATTCGCTTTCGGAACGGTTTATATGGCGACGGATCCGGTGAGCGCCGCTCATACATTTCCCGGCCAGTGGTTGTACGGGTTACTGATCGGCGGACTGACCGTGCTTGTACGTGTGGTAAATGCAGGGTTTCCTGAAGGGGTCATGCTTGCGATCCTCTTCGGAAACGTTTTTGCGCCGACTTTCGACCGCATCTTTATAGCGCGTAACATTCGTAGGAGACAGCTCAGAGATGCCGCAGGACAGCATTCGTAATACTGCACAGGTTGCGATCGGAGTCTGCCTGGTCTGCTCGTTTTTGGTTTCAAGCGCTGCGGTGGGTCTGCGGGCGCGGCAGGAGGAGAACAAGCGCCTGGACAGAGTGTGGAACATCCTCAAGGCCGCAGGGTTACTGAAGCCGGGTATCGACATCAGAAAGGTCTACGACGAGAGAGTGACGCCTGTGCTTATTGAATTGGCGACAGGCCGGCAGGTTGATCCGAGCACCTTGGAGGGGATCACCCTTGAGAACTGGGACGTGCGCACGATGGCCGCCGATCCGCGGTACAGTCGCGCTTTGCCTCGGGAAGAAGATATCGCCGGCCTGGTCAGGGTGCCGAAATACATGGTCGTATATCTTGTCAAAGAGCAAGGCCGCCTGCAGCGGCTTGTGCTGCCTATTTACGGGAAGGGACTGTGGTCTACACTCTACGGGTTTCTGGCGCTCGAGCCGGATCTCAGAACCGTACGCGGGATAACCTTTTATGAGCATGGGGAAACACCGGGCTTGGGAGGTGAAATCGAGAACCCGCGCTGGCAAAAGATTTGGGAAGGCAAGAAAGCTTTTGACAAACAAGGCCGTTTGATACTCCGGGTTGTAAAGGGCAGGGTCGATCCGCAGCGGCCCGACGCCTCACACCTGATCGATGGATTGAGCGGCGCTACGCTGACAACGCGCGGGGTGGACAACCTCGTGCGATACTGGTTGGGCGAGCACGGATATGGTCCGTTGCTGCACCGTCTGAGGGAGGAACGGCGATGAAGAAGATCTGGAAGACCCTCGCCGAACCGATTTTCAGCAACAACCCCATTTGCGTGCAGAGCCTGGGCATCTGCTCGGCGCTTGCGGTCACGACCAAACTGGAAACAGCTTGCGTCATGGCGCTTGCGGTGATTTTTGTCACGGCCTTTTCGAATCTGTCGGTAAGCGTCATCCGGAACCGGGTTCCTTCAAGTGTCCGCATCCTGGTGGAGATGACGATTATCGCTTCGCTTGTGATCATCGCCGACCAGTTCATTCGGGCTTTTGCTTACTCTATCAGCAAGCAGCTTTCGGTTTTCGTCGGCCTGATAATAACCAACTGCATAATCATGGGGCGGGCGGAGGCATTCGCCTTGAAGAATCCTCCGCTGGCAAGCTTTGCGGACGGCGTGGGAAACGCTTTGGGCTACAGTTTGGTGCTTGTAGCCGTTGCGGTTTTCAGGGAACTTATCGGGTCGGGGAAGCTCTTCGGGGTTTCGATCTTCCGCCTTACAACCGAAGGCGGCTGGTACAACCCGAACGGCCTCTGCCTGCTTGCGCCGAGCGCTTTTATCCTGATCGGCTGCATGATTTGGGCGCTTCGCACCTGGAAGCCTGAGCTGGTGGAAGAGGAGTAGGCCTATGCTGGAGCATTATCTGAGCCTCTTTGTCAAGTCGGTTTTCGTAGAAAACCTGGCTTTGTCCTTCTTCCTGGGCATGTGTACGTTTCTTGCCGTGTCACGGCGGGTGAATACCGCTGCAGGCTTGGGCCTCGCCGTCATTGTGGTCCAGACCATAACGGTGCCTGTTAACAACGTGATTTATCGCAATGTGCTTAAGAAAGGAGCTCTCAGCTGGGCCGGCCTTCCCGGTGTTGATCTCACTTTCTTGGGATTGATCACATACATCGGGGTGATAGCTTCCATGGTCCAGATTCTTGAAATGGCGCTCGACAAGTTCGTTCCGCGGCTTTACAACGCGCTGGGAATATTCCTTCCCTTGATCACGGTCAACTGTGCGATTCTGGGCGGTTCGCTTTTCATGGTGGAAAGGAACTACACCTTCGGTGAAAGTGTGGTGTACGGATTCGGTTCAGGCACGGGTTGGGCCCTTGCGATAGTGGCTCTTGCGGGCATGCGTGAGCGAATGCGGTACAGCAACGTACCACCGGGCCTTCGCGGCTTGGGTATAACTTTCATAACGGCTGGCCTGATCGCCATGGCTTTCATGCTTTTCTCCGGTATTCAGTTATAAGAATGCGGAGGCGGACTCAGAAAAGGCAGGTGGAGCAATGCTTTCGGGCATAAGTTTGATCTTACTGGGCGCGGCGATGTTCACTCTTATCGTCTGCGCCCTTGTAGCGGTCATCTTGGTTGCAAAATCCTTTTTGGTGGCGAGCGGAACAGTTAAGATCGAGATCAACGACGATCCCGAAAAAACCCTTGAGGTGCCTGTCGGAGGGAAACTGCTCAACGTACTTGCCGACAGGAGAATCTACCTTCCTTCAGCCTGCGGCGGAGGCGGCACCTGCGGCGAATGCCGGGTGAAGGTGAAGCGTGGAGGAGGCGACGTACTGCCCACGGAGCGGGCTAAGCTTACCCGGCGCCAAGTGCGCGAAGGGTATCGCCTTGCATGCCAGTTAACCGTCAAGGGAGACCTCGCAATAGAGATTCCTCCCGAACTCTTTGAAATCAAGAAGTACGAGTGCACGGTGAAATCCAACCACAACGTGGCGACGTTCATAAAGGAGACGATACTAGAGCTGCCTCCGGGAGAAGATTTGAATTTCCGGGCAGGCGCTTACATCCAGATAGAAGCTCCGCCGCATACTGTGAAGTTCAGCGATTTTGAGATCGAGGATGAATACCGGTCCGACTGGGACAGGTTGAATCTCTGGCGTTACGTCTCGAAGGTCGAGGAACCCATAGTACGGGCATACTCTCTTGCAAACTACCCGCTTGAAAAGGGTATTGTCATGCTCAATGTGAGGATCGCCCTGCCGCCGCCTTCAAATCCCAATGCGCCTCCGGGGCAAATGTCCTCCTACATTTTTTCTCTCAAGCCCGGTGACAAAGTGACTGTTTCGGGTCCTTTCGGCGAGTTCTTTGCAAAGGAAACGGATGCCGAAATGGTTTTTGTGGGCGGCGGAGCCGGGATGGCGCCCATGCGATCCCACATTTTCGATCAACTCAAACGGATCCGCACCAAGAGGAAGATCACCTTCTGGTACGGGGCCCGAAGTAAGCGCGAACTTTTTTACGTCGAAGATTTCAATCGTCTTCAGGAGGAACATGAGAATTTCAAGTGGTATGTGGCTCTTTCCGAGCCGCTTCCCGAGGACGATTGGGACGGACCGGTGGGATTCATTCACGAAGTGCTCTACAATATGTATTTGAAGGATCATCCGGCACCTGAGGACTGTGAGTACTACCTGTGCGGGCCGCCTCTTATGATCGCGGCAGTGACGAAGATGCTGGATGACTTAGGCGTAGAAGAGGAGAGCATTCTTTTCGACGACTTCGGCGGGTAGGAGGCGTTATGAGTAGCATGATTAAAACAGCTGAAGATCTTCTGAACGAAAAGGGCACGGAGATCATCGCGGTCCCGCCGGATACAACGATCTACGAAGCCTTGAAAATCATGGTGGAGCGCGGGGTCGGGGCCATGCTGGTGAAACGCGAGGGGAAAATCGTGGGCATCTGGACGGAGCGCGATTTGATGCACAACACCATTGAACCGGGATTCGATCCCAAGAGTGCATGCATCGGCGAGTACATGACCACAAAGCTTGTTTCATGCCCGATCGATACGGACATTTACGCTCTCGCGGACAGGATTCTCGGCCTGCGCCTTCGCCACCTGCTTATCGAAAGAGAAGGGGAATACATAGGTATTTTGTCTTTGGGCGATATCCTGCGGGCGAATTTGGCCACCAGGCTCGAGCAGCTTGAAGAAATGAACCGTTTGATGCACCTCGAATACTACGACCAGTGGCGGTGGAAGAAACGCCACAGGAAGTAAGCGGTTATGGCGCGCGTTTATACCGCCGTCACCTTACTTCTTTTAAGCGCGTGCAGCCCGAAGAGGCCCCCAAACCCGCCCTCGGAGCGTCGAGAATTTCCCGGGAGCGGACCTTCCGCGGCCTCACGCCTTCACCACTTCACAGGAAGGACGATGGGGACTTCGTACAGCGTGAAAGTGGTTGCAGGGGAGCTTGACGACGATGCGCTCCACAAGCGTATTGAGCTTGTACTTGAAGGAGCTAACCGTATCTTTTCAACATACCTTTCGGATTCCGAGCTCGGGCGTTTCAACCGGTACAAGCGCACGGATTGGTTTCCGGTTTCAAAGGACCTTGCCGTGGTGGTCAGGCAGGCGCTTGAGCTGAGCAAGGCGTCGGGAGGTGCTTTTGATCCTACGGTGGCGCCGCTTGTAAACCTATGGGGTTTTGGACCCGGACCGAGAAGAAAAAGGCCTCCTCCTCAGGAGGACATCGAACGACTCATGAAACACGTAGGCTTCAAGAAGCTGAAGGTTCGGCTTGATCCACCGGCGCTTGCCAAGACCGATCCTGAGGCGACCTGCGATCTATCTGCTATCGCCAAAGGTTATGCGGTTGATCTTGTTGCCGGCTTTTTGGAACGCAGGGGCTTTTCGCGTTACATGGTGGAAGTGGGCGGTGAGGTGCGTGCGAAGGGAACCAACCACAAAGGGTCGCCCTGGCGGATCGGGGTTGAGCGGCCGGACAGTTTCGGCCGGCTGGAGAGAATCATATACATAAGAAACGCTGCGGTGGCGACTTCAGGAGATTACTACAATTATTTCGAGTGGGAGGGAGTGCGTTATTCACACACGATAGATCCCCACACCGGTTGGCCCGTGCGACACGAACCGGCTTCGGTTACGGTGATAAGGCCGAGTTGCGCTGAAGCCGATGGCTTGGCTACAACAATCGAGGTTCTCGGTCCCGAGGACGGTTTTGCGTTCGCCCTCGAAAGGAAACTTGCGGTACTCCTGCTTTGCAGAACCGAGGGAGGCATCAGCGAGAAGATGACACCTTCCTTCAAAGATTACTTACATTAAGCAGCAAAGCGATCGGTTTGCAAATCCGCTTGGAAGCGGTTCACATGACGGACTTTCCGGCTGCCTCTCGCTGTGTGCGTAGGCCGGTCACGTTTTCCTCGGGAATCAGCGGCTGTGTTTTAAACAGACCGTGGGATCGTACCTGCAAGGAGGAAGGCTGTCTTCGGTCAGGTCGGCCGCGCAGCTTGAATCCGGATACTCTGGGCCGTAGATAATGTGAAGCAGAGCCACTGCGTCGCTTACCGTGAGCCTGCCGTCGTCGTTGAGATCCGCTGCATCGGGACATGGCGGCAGGGGGCCGCCTCTGAAGAGGTACGAAAGCAGGAAGTAAAGATCGCTTATGGAAACGGCCCCATCGGTATCAACGTCCCCGCGTTTGAATGCCGCTTGAGATGCCCGCGAAAGGATCTGAAGCTTCCAATCGACGACGTCGATTCGGCGCACCTGCCTGAGCTCTGAGTCAAGTATTTGAATCGTGGGATCCGCAGATCCGAGGTGGTACTGAACGGCCAAAGCGGGAAGGTTCCGATCACCCACCACAATCAAGTACTCGGTACGGACGGGACGGGGTCCTTCCCCCACTGCAAGCTTGAAGGAATCGCGGACGAAGAAACTTTCGCCCATTATTTTGCCGGCGGCGGCCAGAAGAAGAGCACCGCGGCTTGTCTCAGCGCTTTGCGCTTTGGCAACAAGAAACTGTAGCGACCCATTGCGGCCCGCGTTTAAGTCGTACAGGAAAAGCGGCATGGAAGCACTGCGGGGATTAATGCATGCAGCTTGAATTCCCTCAGCCCCCTTCACTTCTATTTGAGGAGGTACCAGAAGCCTTGGGGTGCTCTGGCCGTGGAGCTGCAGCGTCAGTCGCAGAGGACCGTAGTGTGCGGCCAAACTTTGCGGCCTGGGTCCTTCGAGTTCTTGAGTGAAGCGCCAGACTGCCTGAACTATCCCTTCAGTCCACCGGTCGTACTCAAGGGACAGGCGGAGGCTCGCCGGTTCTCTGGGAACGAACCGCTTGGAGCCCGAGAGAAGTATTTCCTTTATCCACTTCATGTGCTTCTCCGAGCCCGGTCCGGGAAGCTCCACCTTTCCTGCGTCCAAATTTATGAGAATACGCCGCGCCAATTCTTCCCGGGCGGTCATAATCCCGGACGCCAGGTTTACGTAAACGGTTCCCGGAAATTCGAAGCGTTGGGGCTTGAGCCTCTGGAGCAACTTGGACGTACCGGGCAGTACGTATGGTCTCACTTGCTTTATAAAAAGCTTTCTCCGGACGTCGAGCTTGAATTCAACCTCAAGCCGCACCAATTCCACGGGGAAAGGCTGCGGCGGGCTCCAACGGCGTGAAAGAGCTTGTAGAATCAAGCCCAGCTCCTGCAGCTCGGCATCGGTAAGTACGGTCTCACCGGGATCCACCAAACTTGATCGCGTCGCCCTCTCCACCGCGAAGGGTTCAAAGCTGAGGAGGTCGAGCTCAGGAGTATGATCAATTTCGGGACGCACGACGCTTTCCTCGCCGGCCTGTGCCACCACGAAGTATCTATGGTCCGTTGGATCCACCGGGCTGCCTGTCAAAGCGACCCCGTTTGCAGCCTCGCCCGTAAAGGCGGGGGTAACGAGAACCGCCATGGCTGTAGCTTCTTCAGGAACTCCGTACCACTGCCTTTGCTCGTAGGCCGGGAAATTCCACAGGCTGGCCCATACCCGCCGCAAGCCGCGTGAAACGGTGCGTTCTTCGGCTTCCATAGGATCGCACAGGCTTGGACCGGAAGCATCTTCATCTAGGCCGTCCGCCACGCAAACCGAGGTGGAACGGTAGAGACCGGCGGCGGGAAAGAGAAGCGCGTCTTCTGCGTTCGATGACGAGCGGAACCTGAGCTTTATCCTGTTTGAGCCGAAGAGCTGGGTCGTTCGGTTCGCAATCCTTCGGATCAGATCGGTGTCGATCCGCCCGCTTTGTTCGACGGCTTCTCGAAATTGCACAAGCTGGTGGTAACGGAAGTCCGGGTCGCTTTGGAAGCGATGGCTTCGTGACCACAGGCTCCTTACCTCGGCGAGTGTGAGGTCCCCGAATGTGTTGGCAGACAGATAGTCCCGGAAATAAGCGAAAGGGATCACGAAACCTCGAACGCGGTTGGGAGGCGGTATGGCGGGCAGAAAGAATGCCAGGTAGGCGGCCTTACCACCCACAAGGTCCGGCCTGAAGGTGCCTGCAAGCTCATCAAGAGAAGGGAGCTCCCGATAGGAGAAATCCGGAGGCGTTATCTTAAGTGGGGGCGGTTTGCGGAGCGCCCAAAATTCCTGTGCCTCTTCCAGGCGTGCTTCCTTCAATGTGTATCCTTCTTTAGTTACTTCGTACAGGAGGAGTTTCCCTTCCATTTGTTCAAGAAGCCGCCAAGCTCCGGCGATGTATGCATTGGGGATGGATTGCTGGAGGCAGAGTATGTTTACGTGACTGAAGGCGCTTTGGGGAACCGAGGTGATTACTCCTGCCACTGGTCGGTCAAAATCCACGGGTATGGAATCGAGAAGGACGATATCTTGGCGCGAGGGCGGCCTCTCGACCCTTGCCGAGCTCCAATCCTGCGCCCTAATGAAACGGAGCCTGCCGTAGGTCCGCCCCAAGGCATAAGGAACAAAAAGCCGGTCTTCCAAATTTCGCACTATGGGCAGAGCTTCCGGTGACCATAACGCACTGACCGCCTTCTGCAACGGTGTGACAGGCCAGAAGTAAAGCTTCCCCGCACCGAATTTTTCCTGTACCGCGGACAGGTTCCTCGATACGTCTTCCAACAGGTACGAGGCACCGAATGTCACAAGAAAAGTTTCAATCCTCGCGTTCCAGATCACTGTGAAATCTTCGAACCGTGCGTATCCGTACAGGGCGGCGAGTTGGGGCGAGCAGATTCGAAACGCCGCATCGTGGCCCATACCCACCCCGAAGCCGAGTGCCGCCGGCCTGGGAGGTCTCATGAAGAGGGGTCCGGGTATTGCCGGTGGTTCGCCGGCCGGCAGAACCCCAAGCACGTATCTGTCGCCTCCTTGCAGTTCCAGAGCAAGTTCAGTGAAAGCCGCCCTGTCTTCAACCTCCCAGTCGCAGAACTTCTCGTTGATCTGTGCGCCCTTAACAAGGGTCGCCGAGAGCAGGAAGAGAAGCACCTGCGGGTACTTTACCATGCAACTATCTCCTATAGGTCAAAGCAAGGACGGTAGAAGCACGGGCCCAGCTCATCTTTTGTCTTATCGGGACCGCAGATTCCTCCGGGAGCCGGCAACACCGGCCCACCCCCGAAGAGGAACTGTAGTATGGACACAGCGTCCGCGATATTCAGTTTTCCATCATCGTTCGCATCAGCGGCGTCCGGACAGGTCAAGCGGCCGGGCCTGCCCGCGAAAAGGAACGACAGGACGGAGACTGCATCAGCTATGTTTACCGCCGCGTCGGTGTTGGCATCCCCGCGGATGAAGAGAGGTTCTCCGAAATCCCAAAAAGGCTCACGTGAGCCGTGTATTATGTAGGCGTCTTTCACGGGCGAAGTCAGTGCAGGAAGGATCACGCTTGGGCCATAACGCACAACAAGGTCATCAACGCCATCTCGGTTGAGATCGAATCCCCTGAAGAGCTTGGTGAAGTACGCACCAGCGGAATCCCTGTGTTCGAGCACGATTCCCATGCCGCCCAATGTCTCGACATCACCGGCGAAAGAAGAGATCAAGGTCGGATCGCCCAGCAGAACCCCCGCTACGTTCCTGCCGGGATACTGCGGATCAATGCGGGAATCAAGGCAGAGGAAGAAGAAATCGCTTCTACCGTCGGAATTCAAGTCGCCCGCGGATGCCACCAACCCGCTCAAGACGTACCGGCTGGTTCCGTGGATCACGCCTGCACCTTCAGCGGGAAAAGCACCGCCCAGGCCGATCGGAAAGGAGTTTCCTGTCTGCGCGTAATCTCCCGTAAAGAAGCCGACCGCGCCGGCATGCCCCGGTCCGCCAGGTCCGGCGATAAAGGAGTACTTGGAGATGATAATGTCGGTCATGCCATCGCCGTTTACGTCCGCAGGCCCGGCGGCCATATTGTCGGCTCCTGCAAGGAAACCGTCTAATGCGAAAGATGAGGCGAACCCTCTTTGGGAATGAAGGTCGGTTGAGGAAACCAGTCCGAGTATCCGTTCCCCCCACGTCATGAAGCGGAGTTGCCCTTTATGATAAAAGCCGAGGTCATTGACCCCGTCGACTTGAAGATCCCCGACATCCGTGAGATAGGAAACGTCTGTAACGACAAGAGTATCGTGAGTTTGTCCGAATGCCTCGAAAAGGAGCTGCTGGAGTTCTGTCAGTTCCGGTCCCCCGTAAAGTATACAGGCCACCGATCCGTTTCCGAAGTGAGACTGCCGTACGCAGAACCCGAGGTCTTTTGCGCCATCCGCGTCGATATCACTGAAGAGTTGCACATCCGGGATTCCCCATGCGGAAGGATCTTCCGGCCGCAGGAGCAGGCAACCATTACCTGGGGAAACTTCCACCCGGTCTTGCATTCCTGTTCGGCCGAAAATGATAACCAGGCACCACCCCAGTTCTTTTGAGCGGCCGGTGCAGACCAAATCCGACAATCCGTCGCCGGTAAGATCCCCTGAGGCTATCGGTGTGCCTAGGAAAAACTCTCCGCCTTCAGGCCTCAAAAGGACGGTTCCTGGAATATCAGCCGAAAGGGCGTCGACTATCGGGGGGAGATCGTCCTTGTAGGGCAAAAGCACGATCTGTTCTTCGTCTCCGTTGTCTCGCTCGAAAGCAAGTTCCTCGAGGCCGTCTCCGTTCATGTCCCCCGCCGGGATGAATCCACGTGCGTTTGCGAATGCCGCGTCGAACGTGAAACGACGTGCTCTGCCCGCCGCAACAAGAAATTCGAGTGTGACGGTCTTTGTGGGGCCCCTTTCAGGATACACAAAAGGCCGCTTAAGCGTTATTTCCTCCGATCCCCTACGAACCACGATTTCCACCATTTCTCCAGCTTCCCCTGGAGGAGCTGTTGCAAAAGCTGCACACGGCGAGATGACTTCAATGTCCGAAGCCGGTGAATCACCGAAAAAGACTTCAATTTTTCCGAAAAAACCCGTTCCCCGAAGAAGGATCCTATGACTGGAGATTCGTTCCCACCCCTGCACGGTCAGCGTATCGCCCGGGCCGTTGCGCAGATCGATCGCCCAAAGCGTAAAGCCTTCGATAATCGGCAGGCGAAGCGTCCCCCAGTTGTCAACAGATGCAAAAGCGCCGAGAAACAAAACCGGATCGGGCCCCGCGTCTCCGCCGATTGCGAAGGGCAGTACGAATAGAGGAGAGCCTAAACGTTCCTCTCTGTCGAGCCCTTGAAGTAGATAGGATGTTTCTATGTTGGGCGAAAAAATTTTGGGACGTCCCTTTCGTCCCGGAACCACGAGAATTTCTCCTCCCAGCAGCACTTGGTGTTCTGCGAACTTCACGTTCAAGCTTGGGTTGCCTACAACGATATCGGGGAGGGCGTCACCCAGGAGATCCTCTCTTGCGGTGACCCAGCGCAACCCCGGGGCGTAGAGAAGGGCGGTAGAGGGAAGCGCGGGCAGAAGAGAATAGTCCCTTCCTGCCTCAAGTCCCGAGAGATCGCCGGCCGAAAGCCATGTTTCCCGTGATCCGCCGTAAATGATCAATCCTTTGCTCGCGGTTGCTGAGGGATTGGGAAGGGAATCACCGGGTGCGAGGGTGAAGCCTGCAAGATCCGGGTAGCCGTCCCCGTCCATGTCACCCGCTGAGTCAGTAAGAACGAGGTTCGACAACTTGGCGGCGGCGCCGGCTGCAGCCAAATCGGACCACGGCTTTTGCAATTCCGCAGTGCGGGTCGTTCCCCAAAGGATCCATGATTCCGCCCTGGCGGCGCCGTTCCAATTTCCCTCAAGGAGGTTCCATGCAAGTGAGAAGGCGAGCTCTGCATGTCCGTCCTGATCTAGGTCGCCCGCGTGCACAAGCAATGTTTTCCCCGGGGCCTTATCTCCCCACAGGTCCTGCATATTCAGCAAGAGCGCCTTGCCGGATCCCACAAGCGTGCTGAGCGCGGTATGAGCGGGCCACTGGGCGCCGCCGAAAAGCAGGACCAAATGCGAGGGAGCCCAAGGAGGCATAAAAAAGGCACAGTCTTGAAAACCATCTCCGTTGAAATCGCCCGGGGACAGTACCCTGGAGGTATGTAAAACTCCTCCGGCTTGCAGGGCGCTTTCGGTATGAACTTCCAGGTCAAGCAACGTACCTCCCCACTCTGACGGCACTTCACCGAGTTTCACTACGGCACCCGGGAGTTCCGGAGATCCGAAAGCGATAAAAACCTTGGCATGCCACGATTCACCTTGGCCCTCCGGGTTTGCAGCGGTAAAAAGGGTGCCCAGTACCAGATCGGTTCGCCCGTCACCGTTTAGATCCGAAGTACCGAAGAGAGTGGGAAGAAAAAAAGCACCCTGCTCCCACAAGTTCTCCGCCGTGAAAATCGTCGTCTGAGCAAAAGGATCTTCAAGCGATGACTCTCCCCGCGGGAGCCCGCCTCCGTAAAGCACGGTGAATATCTTATTGTCGCCGAGGCCGACGAAAAGGAGGTCCTGAAGGCCATCCCCATCCACGTCACCTGCAGGAACAGCCGTTGCGAATCCATCAGCTCTTATCGCTGTTTTCGTCTTGAATGCCGCGGGGCAAAGGGAGGTTGGCGTGCCGGCCAGTACAACTGACGCTGTCGAAAAATGTGCTAAGAGAGCCAGCAAGAACCTACGCATGACTCCTCCTGTGGTCTACGAAACCGAGTCTTTTCATTTCTTTGATGGATCTTCCACGAGCATGTCCAAGACAATTTCCTCTTCTTTCCCTACAAGCACAAAACTTCCGCTGGTCCAAGTTGAACCGTGCTCGTCCCTGGCTCGGAAAAGATACTCACCCGCCGGCAGGCCGTGTATCCAAAACGCCCCATCAGGGTCCACCACAGCCTTCCGCAACATGTGATCCGCATCGTCGTAAACCATTAAACTCTTAAACCTTTGGCTGCGAGGCGTCCGGATAATGCCCGGCCACGTCGGAGCTGGCACAAGGTCAACCGAAATCGGCTGTCTGGCTGGAAGTCTGATCTCAGAAATAACTACAGGCGCAAACCCGTAGGGGCTTACGATGAGGTGATAAATGCCCGGTTGAATCCCCTTGAAGGTTGCTGCTCCCGCCGCAATGGGTGCCGCTCTGAGGCGACAAGGCCCTCCTTCTCGGCAGAAAGACACTTCAAGGAACGAAGTAGAGGGAACGGAGTTTTCAAAGCGAAGGCGGAATGTGACCGTCCCGGCTTCCGAATCTTCCGGCGTAGCAGCTGAGGTTAATACAATTACAATGTCGTCGATTATTCCCGGTTCCACTTCAACGGGATCCCCCTTAAGCCCCGGCGCATAGGCTTTGAGTTGGTATGTGCCCGAAGGAAGCCCTGGGAACGCGAAGTGCCCGTCTTCCCCGGCCCTTGCCCTTCTAAACCGTGAAGGCCCGGGCAGCCGTTCGCCGGCTATAAGTACCAGTGCGCCGGGAACCGGATCTCCACGTTCGTTTACGACTATCCCTGCAATCTCCATAAGCCCAGGCCGCACCTTAATCTCCAAAGGGCTCTTCCGTGGAAGCTGGACCACAGTCCCTTCTTCGCGAACCTCAACAAAACCAGCGGCGCTGCAGGAAACACGATAGCCCCCGGGCGGCAGGCCGCTGAGCATGAAGTGGCCCTCCGAATCGGTGACACAGCCGAAAGAAGGCCCGCCGCAAATCGGCAACAACCGCTGGGTTGCGTATCCCCACAGAACCGGGAGATTCTCCGGCCTCACCGAGATTCCTGCTTGAGGCACGGGTTCTCCGGAAGGATCCCGCACAAAGCCTTCTAGGGAGCAAGCTTTGCCTAAGCGCAGAACAAGCATTCGGCCGCGGCGGTAGGGCTGCAAGATTTCTTCGAACGCGAAAGAGAATCCTTGGCTGCAGGCAACTACAATAGTTAAGGCCGTAGTCCTCGGCCCCCGCCACCAAAAGCGACCGTTACTGTCGGTTGTGGTGACGCAGTCACGG
>CAZGYL010000005.1:0-23227 GCA_964529985.1 uncultured Planctomycetia bacterium
CAGCTCCTGAAAAGAAAAAAGCTTACAGCGAAGCGATCCACGCTATGTGCGACCGCATACTTGAGGTGGGTAGGGACAAGCGCGGAATGCTTTACAACGCGATCAATCCGAAAACCGGAGAGCATTCCCGCGGCATCTGCGACACTTGGGGCTACAACTACAACGGCATTTACACCGTTTATCTTCTTGATGGAACGGAAGCGTATCGTGAAGCGGTAAGGCATGCTCTGCGCCACCTCCCTGAGCTGACCGAATACGATTGGGGCTCGGCCGATGAGTACGCAGACACGATTGAAGGCGCGCTGAATCTGTACAACAGGGAGCGGGTGAGCGAGGCTGCTGCGTGGATCGAAAGCGAGATAGCGGATATGTGGCGCAACCAAAAGCCTGACGGTGTCATCGAGGGGTGGCACGGGGACGGTAACGTTGCGCGTACGGCGCTTATGTATGCGCTCTGGAAGACGCAGGGGCTTACGGTCCGGAACTGGCGTTCTGATCTTAAGTTCGGCGCGGTCCGCAGCGGTGATACCTTATATGTGAGCATAACCGCCGACCGGCCTTGGAAAGGGCGGCTTCTGTTCGACAGGCCGCGGCACCGCGCTTACTTCCACCTGCCGCTTGACTACCCGCGGATAAACCAATTCCCCGAGTGGTTTGTCGTCCGCAGCGCCGGGAAGTATATCGTAAAAGACCTACAGCGCGGAACTTCAACGGTTTACAGGGGGGCGGATCTCGTTTCCGGAATAGCGGTTCGGCTTGAAGGCGAAAAGGAGAAGCGATTGATTGTAAAACCTTCAAGCTGAAAGCGGCCATACCTCTCGCATACGCATGGCGTGCGGAGGCGCGAAGTCGGCCTGTTGTTGAATGCTTCGTACAAATCCGTTCTCCCTCCATTGGGGACTTATCTGGACACAGCGACCGATGTTGCGGCGGTGGTGGTTGACAAACGAACGAGGGATTCTTACAGTAAATGCGGTTGACGCCGACCTCGCGTTTTCGAGACTGCAACGACGGGAAGACGTCGTACCCTGCAATTTGGGTCTCAACGGCTTGCGGTCGGAAAGAAATTGAGAACGGTGAGAGGCGAAACGCAGCGACGTACAGTGACGGACCGCATCTTAAACGAAATCCAATCGCGATTAAAATCCGCCTTCGGCAGCCGACTTGAGGGCATTGTGCTTTATGGTTCCGAAGCCCGCGGAGAGGCGCGTCCGGACAGTGACATCGATATTCTTGTCCTGCTTCAGGGGCCCATACGCCTGTGGCAAGACATCGAAACCTGTGTGAGAGCAATCTACCCGCTGTCCCTCTCAATTGGGCGCCCCATAAGCTGCAAACCCGTCGATGTCAAGCAGTTCCAAGCGGGCGTCTGCCCTCTTTACGAAGATGCCATGCGTGAAGGTATCCGACTATGAGGCGCGAGTACGCCAAAGATTTGTGGCAGCGAGCGCAGAATGCTTTACGTTCGGCCGAAGTGCTTCTCAATGTTAGCGCAGACGACGCCGCTTCTCGGGCTTACTACGCCGCGTTTTATGCGGTAAGTGCGCTGTTCTTCTTGCGTGGAAAGTCTTTTTCAAAGCATACCGCGGCGCGGGCTGCCGTGCACCGAGATCTGCTTAAAAACGGCGGGCCGGCGCTTACACAGCCCCCGTCGGTTCCGGCCCCTTCTCCTTCTCGCGCTGCGAGGCCCACATCAACGCTCCCACAAAGTACGTCAACGTGGGCAGGATCAACCACTTGCGGAAAATCCCTAAACTTTCCCGGTAAGCGGCCTTACTCTGTTCCGTCCCTTCAGCGCCGCTTGCAAACGTCCATATCGCAAGGCCGAGCATTGCGGCAAGCGAGGCTGCAGCCAAGACGCCGCCCGTCCACATTATGGGCTTGGATATCTGCTGCGCCTTTGCAGGAGGTCGCGGCGGCGGAGGCGGAGGCGCGGGCACCTCAGGCGCAACTTCGCCCTCGCGAGCTCCCAAAGCCATCGCAAGCGCTGTATAAACAACGGCCGTGAATACCCAGCCCGGGAGCCAAATGTAGAATACGTGCATCCCGCAAACGAAGTGCAGCAAAGCACAAAAACCCAATGCCGCAGGCCAGGTGATAAGCATTGCCGGGTTGAAAGCATATCGCCCGCCCCAAAAACGCTTCAGGCCGATACGCGGAAAGATCCAGTGCTCGATGAAAACTATCGCCCCGACCGGCATGAGAGCAAGGCCGTATATAGCTACAAATCCGAGCAACTTACGGAAAACCCAGGGGAAGCACGCCACCATGGTGGTAACCGCTCCGGCGGCCAAAGTCACAAGCCAACGCGGCCAATTGGGCGTAGCTATCTGAAGCGCCAGGCCGGCGCGGTACATGGTAGGATTGGCGGTCGTCCAGCCTGCAATCACAACAGCGATCGCGCCGGCTATTCCCGCAGCTTGAAAAGCGATCTCCCCTGTATCCAAGTTCCCCAGTGGTGTGGAAAGTACCTTTGCCACCGCAGCTCCCATGGCCCCCGCACAGACCCACGCAAGGTAGTGGCCCAAGTACATTCCGAACGCGGAGTAAAAACCGTACGCCCAGTGCCGGGCGTACCGGAAAACCGCCAGATCAGACAGTCCTATATGCATTGCAAGGTTGCAGATCCAAGCGAAGAAGATCATATGCCCCAAGCCGAGAGGAGGCTCGCCGTCGGGCCTTGTTCCGGTCCATATCTGGGTCTTTGCAATATGCCAAAAGTCATCCAGGCTCGTGCATTTGCCCAGAAGCGGAAGCGTTGCAAGCGCACCGGTTATGAAGATGAGAAACATCCAAGGCGAGCATATCTTTGCGAATTGCGCGAGCCGCTTGAAGCCCAGGATCGCGATCGTGACGACCACACTTCCCACAAAGAGAACCACAAGCACATAGGATAAACTGTGAGGCAGGATATCGGTTTCGGCCGGAACCCCGAACGGAATGCGCACCGCGGAAGCGGAAACCGTGATCATGGCACCTGCCAGTATGCAGTAAAGAACCGCATTGACTATGTTGTAAGTGACTGTGCCGTAGGGGCCTGCAATACGCCGCAGGTACCAGTAGAGCGTCAGCCTGACTTGAACGGCGATCGGCGCGCAGATAAACGCCCATGAAAGAACCGCAAGCAGGTTTCCGATCAAAAGCCCGATCAGAACATCCCTGGCTCCGGCTCCGAATTGTACAAAAAGCGAGCCGATGACGAATTCGGTCGCCGCCACGTGCTCGCCCGCAAACATTGCGGCGAAATAGCTTCCGCTGTGAAGCCTGTCTTCGGTTATCGGAGCCCGGTCGAACTCATAAAGCCGGTCAAGACGCGCCGCGAGATTGGTGGAATCGTTTTTCTCGGTCACAATCGCCTCCTTGTCCGAACGGGACCTCGCCCTACGTTATGCCCTGCTTGCACTGAAAAGCAGGGCGCTCTACTGTACGCGGCGGAGCGATCGACCGTCAAGAGATCGAGGGCGGCTCTACTGTTGCGTCGAAGCCGTCTCCGAGAGTCCTTCGCACAAGGGGAACGACAGGCAGGGCAAATCGCAGGGCACCTCGGGGCAGCCGCACTCTGCAAAAGGCGGGGGAGGAGCTCCGGGTCCGGTGGGATCGAAAAGGTATCTCAGGAGGCGTGTCGCATCCGAGACGGTAAGCCGGCAGTCGCCGTTCGAATCCGCCGCTTGGACGCAGGAGGGCTCCGGGCCGTCAAGAAACAGGAAGTTAAGCAGAAAAATCACGTCATCAATGAGCAGGCGATCGTCAGCGTCCAGATAGCCGCGCCTGAAAGCAACTCCGCCTGCGGTCAGGTAAACACACAAATTGAAAGAAACCGAAGTCTCGCCCTGGTTTTCAGGAAGAACGTAATAAAGGCCCGGCCTGATTCCGGCTCCTCGGATTGTGACCACGCCGGTTCCCGACGCATCCTCAAGGAAAACTTCGCTTTCAGGATCAAAGACAACTTCCTGCCCGAACCGAACATGCAACACAACGGCTGCTTCCTGCGGATCCGGGTCTTCGACCACAAACGTCAAATAGGTGCACACACCCGGTGGAACCAGATCCGCACCCACCGACGCCACAAAGTTCTTGGGAGCGGCCGCTCCGGCAGGAAGCCGAACCGCAGTACACTGGCCGACGGGTATCTCGTTTATAGGAGGCTGGATGCCTTCTCCCGAAAGAGAAACCACAACCTCCGGCTGCTCCGGATCGTCGCTTCGAATCAAGATCGCACCTGTTGCAGGTCCCGGCTCCTGGGGAGCGAACCGGACGACGATCTGAATATGCCCGCTCGGATCGATTGTGATCCCTTCGGCCGGCGGCGTGAGGAACGCGAAGTCAGGATCCGTATCTTCAGAAAAAACAACCTCATGCAGCGTAAGAACTCCGTCGCCCTCGTTTCCCACGGTAAGGGTTACGACCGGTATCGTGGTCGGGTTTACGACCACCGATCCGAAATCTATTGACTCCGGGGAAACGACGATAAGTCCCGCGCCCGTAGGTAAGACAGGTGGCGCCGCCTTATGGCAATTATCGCTGTCATTACCGAAACAACCATAAAGACCGGAAAGACAAAGACCGGTGAAAAGTAAAGTCAAAAGTTTTCGCATGTCGCTCTGCCGGTTCGCAAAGACCCTGGCAAGCTTGATTTGCAGGTCCAAAGAGCCGGCTCCGACCTTTCTTGTCCTCCGTTTCCTCGCACACGCCCAAAGAGCGCCTTCAGACCGAGCAGCCGCTTACACGGCTTCGGTACACCTGTGGGGCTCGGTACGTCTGAATAGCTCTATTGTATTCGAATGGCTGTGGGGGGGCAATCGCCCCCTTGAACTTGCTGACCTAAGCGTTTGCGGGAAAAGGAGTAACAGCGCGGCCGGGGCACCGCCGGGAACCGGGAAGAGCAGATCGGGGCCCGGCCGGGGCGCCGGCCGGGCCCTGCCGGACGATCAAAACTCGATCGTCCGGCAGCTCATCTTGGAGCCGAAGTCCCAAGATCTATGGAACCAAAAAAGCCGTATCGAAACACGCGCGTTCCACCCGTAACAGTAACGAAAACCCCGGGTGATGCCGCCTGACTTGAAGCAGAAGAACACTTCGGCCAGCGCCTTGAACCGGCCGTATCCCCTCAACGAACCGAACCAGTTGCTTACCCGGACCAGAGGGATCCCGGCGGCCGCCGCACTCCCGCACCTCACGCAGCCCTCACCCGTGCCGCTGCATGAATCCATAACCGCCTTTCCCTTGCAGGTAAGAAGATCAATTCGATACAGCTGGAAGAGAATCCCGAAGTTCGTGCCGAAAAGCCGCACTGAGGCCGCAAATCCGAAACCCAACGAAACGGATCCCGAAACATTAAGCTCTGCGTAGCCCTCCTCGATCCACTCATTTTCCTTCTCATTGCAACAGTCGCATGTTCTTGCGTTGAAAGAGAACTCCACATCGAGGATAAGCCCTGCACCCACGCGCACTTTCGGTAGATCGAAAGCGTAGTTCTCGCAATTGCGAAGGCGGGGAGCAAGTCCGTACGGGTCGGTAAACGATGAGCCGAAAGGTGCCGCGTAAAGGTTCCCTTGGAATCTAATTCCCAGAGGATCGCGCTGCAGAAACCTTCCCAAGTCCGGAGCATAGGCCCTGTAGCGGAAGTCCAGAATCCCGGGAAAGACCTCGCGGCGGCATTGGAATCCAAAAGGCATTCCGGAAGGGCTGTCGGTGCGCACCTTTGTGCCCCAAGAGTCGTAAACAGCACTTCGGCCGTAGGGACCGTACGCGTACCTCTCAACAGGGAGGCCATGGGAACTCAAAAGCACGCTCACATTATGCAAGGCGTCTTGAAGAATAAGCCACGAGCTTTCGCGTCCCGCTTCGACGCGCCGCCTGAAAAGGAGCTCATCTTCACCGCCGGGTCCCCACACATAGTCCTCGCGGAACCGCCGCCCGGCCTCCTCCTGATACACGGTGAGGAGCTGCCATGGAAGGCGGTAATAAAGCCTGCGGACGACAGCCGGGGAGCCCGGTCTCTCAACGATTTCCCTTATGGGACGCCCGAGGCCGTCGCGTACAACCCGCAGCTTTGTTCCGTCCTCAAGCTCGGCGCGAACGAGTCGTCCCCATCCGTCGAACTTCAAATGCAAGCCGAGCCCTTCGACCATGTTTCCGGCTGCGTCGTAAGCAAATGACCGGTCCGCACCCAACCGGATCAACCGATCAAGCCTGTCATGAGAACGGGTTTCGATTCTGCCGTTCTGCCGGAATCTTTCCCAGTTTCCCGTCGCGTCATGCTCCCACTTCAGCAGCTCACCGGCCGCCCACAGAAAACCGCGACGCGACGTGCCGCGGGCGGCCGTCACAAGACGCCCCAAGGAGTCATAGAGCCGTAGCTGATCCCCCCCGTATATACCGGCTGCTTCGCTTTGATCCTCCAGAATTATTCGGTGCGCCCGATCGTACGTGTATGTGCGATCGTCTATAGGAAAAACCGGCTGTTCCCCGCACCAAAGAGCGCTCTGGAGCCGCTTTATCCTTGCAAGACCGTCATATGTATAGCGGGTACGCAATAAGAAGGCAGGCCAATCGGTGTAAAGATCACGTTGAGTTACACGCCCGCCTTCCGAATAGTTGTACGCAGCAAGCAGCTTACCGTTTACAAAAAGGCGCCGCACCCGCCCCAAAGCCCTGTCAACAACAGCCCCAGGGCCCCCGTATTCATACCGCACTTCGAGGCCATCGGCGCCGGGATAGCTCAGCGACAACAATCTACCGGGCAAGTCGTCCTTTTGGGGATCCGACCACCGGTACCTTACCGACGCGCTTTCACTTCGCACCTCTCCCTCGTGTTCCTGCCTGCACACCACGGGGCGGTCGAAGACGTCGTAGTTCCAGCGGATCTCATTCAGGACTTTTCCACCTCCGCCCGGCATCTCTGTAGCTGCAACCCTCACAAGGCGGCCCCATGTGTCGTATCCGTAAACCACTGAACGAACCTCTTGATCCTGTGAGAGCGTCTGATCCAAACTGTCAAGAACAAGCCTTCCGACGGTATCGTAGCGATAGCTGTGCTCTGTATAGACCGACTCACCGGGCAGACTCCTGCGGTGCCTTATAACGCGGCCTTGCGCATCATAGGCGTAACTTTCAATAAGGCTCTTGCCGGTGCCCGGCTCGCCTGTAAGAGGATCAGGGTGAAGCACACGCGCCAGGAAGCGACCGCTTGAAATGAGAGACGGGAAAGAACCGCTTTGCAGAACCCCATACTCGAATCGGGTTTTCCTCACTTTCAGTACGCCGTTCGATCTCCAAAAGAAACGCTCTTCAGTAACGCGTCCTGCTGCATCGTAAGTGCGTTCGATGCGCCGGACGTAAGGTGTCTGGAGTGCGCCTTCTTCCCTCGTAACAGGTCTTCCCCAACTATCGTACCTGTAGCTCGTAATTCCGCCGTCGGGAAATAGTATCCTCGCGGCATGTCCCCACGCATCATAACTTATCGAGGTAACGAGGACATCCTTACTATCAGGAGGCTCCGCCGGACGTTTTCCCCAAAGGGGAACGCCTCCACGCACAGCCCTCCTGGAAAGCCTTCCCAAGCTGTCGTACCAAAAAGCAGCTTGGTGGCAGAGGGCTTCAGTTGAATCTGCATGCACTTCGCCTGCCGGTCTCTTTTCATGCGAAGCAGCCCTATGGGTCTGGAGTGTTATGCGCCCCCCCGCATCATAGCGGTAAATCTCAAAAGCTATGATTTCATCCGGAAAGCCCCCGGAATCACCGACAGCCTCGCTGTAAGTTTCGGAGGCCGCTCCTTCCGCTTCAAGCCCATCCAGACCGTATTTAAGTTCGGTAAGCCTTCCTGCGGCATCGTATCTTCTCTTTTCAAAAACGCCTCCTGCAAAAAGACGCTTTGCCAACCGCCCTGAAGCGTCGTACCAAAAGAGTACTCTCCGGTAAGGGACCCGGCCCGTACGATCGTAACGCAGGTGTTTCCATAGCCTTCCCCTTGAGTCGTAAAAACGGTACTCAAGCAACTCTTCCGTTTTGCGCGCGGGATCGCAGCGGGTGATTTTCACAAGGCGGTCAAGATTATCGTAGGCGAAGCGAAGAATCGAATTTTCTTCCAATTCCGCTTGTTCCGTGATTCTTCCCCGCCAGTCGTAGCGGTAAACGACAAGAAGCTCGCGTCGGGGTTCGCACCCCGCAGGAGCCCCCCGGTACTTTGCAACCGAAGCCAAGCGGCCGTCGTCGTCGTAGACACGTTCTTCAAGCAAAGTAAGCGTCTTTGAAGTTACGTGCGTTTCGTAAGTGCAACGCAATCTCCCGGCGTAGTCGTAAGTAAAGCGGCGCACCGTGCCGTCCGGCTCAACCGTTTCGACAAGCAGCCCGTCCCTGTCGTACCGGAGCCTGCGGACGGCTTTCTCACCCTCAGGAGACGACGAATCAAGGGTATCTTCCCGGCGTATCAAGCGACCATGTGAGAAAACAAGTGTGCGAAGCTCAGCAAGCTCACCTTCCCAGGCTCTCTCAAGGTCGGCTGCATCGTTTGAAAAAGCCTCTTCAGGGCTCAGCCCTTCACGAGGCACACCTTTCGCCGTTACAACGACGCGGCCGCCGAGGTCGCGCACTTTGAAAGAAACAGGCCCCCGGGATCCGTCCACACCCAGCGGGTAGCTGATCTCAACAACGCGGCCGCCGAGGAGAATCCCGCGGAAGGTACGCTCTCGAAGGCCGTCAGGGTGTTGGATTTCAGTGACTCGGCCCCATGGATCGCAGAAACGCTTCCACTTGAGGCCTAAAGTCTCCGGCGCCTGAATCTTACTTATCAGAACCCCCGTCTCAGGGTCGTAACGGTACCAGGTGGCTGTTCCTCCACCGTTTACATACCCTACGAGCCGGCCTGTACCGGGGTCGATGTGGTACTCGCGCACGGTGGGGGTTCCCGATCCGTTCTGAGAACTTGGCACAGGAGGCAAGCTTTCCCTGACGCCTGTAAGCTTTAACTGCTGAGGCGGACCTGAAAACACATAACTGTAGCCGGTCGTTACCGGGGGGCCGTTCGGGTCGGGGAATTCCTGTACTTCTGAGGGAAAAGGTGTCTCCCCGCTGTATTTGTACCTACGTTTCGTAATCCAAGGCGCGTTCTCAGGATTTTTCAAATAACTCGCACGCCCGACTTGCTCAGCGGTAAGCCGTCCTTTCCTGTCGTAACGGTAACGCTCAACAAGAGGATCGATCCCGCTTGCTTTTCCATAGTAGTCGCCTGCCACACCGGGGGGGTGGACCAGGCTTTGAAGACCGCCGCACGCGTCGTAATGAAACTCCCACCTTTCGATTTCCCAGGAGTTTCCCTTCTGCGGCCTTTTCACAAGAGAAGTCAACCTGCCGGCGCGGTCATACCAGAGTTCCGTAACTCTGCCCTCCGGACTTGCAGCCTTTATCAGAAAAGGAGGGTTGTACGGCTCGCTGCGAAAAAGGTATTCAAGCTCAATCTCCGCGCTTCCCGCCGTGCCGCACCGCGAGCACCCCTCCTGCCTAAGGCTGCTTACCACAACGTACGGAGGGACGTCTCTTCTGACGTACGTGTAAGCCGATCCCCACGTGCTCTCAAGCTCGTCTCCCGGACCGAGAAGGAAAGAAACAGGGGCTTGAATCTCGCTTGAAACGGGCCCGATAACAGCCGCAAGCAAGCCGGCTTGTTCCCTAACCTCCCCGCTGTAATAAACGAAGTACGTATGGCGAAATCTGCTGGTGAAACCGGGTATGCTTGAAAGTGCCTCTACGAGCAAGGACTCTGCACCGTTTCCAGAATATCTGAGCGCCGCGCGATAGAGAAGCGAGCCGTCCCTTCGGGTCACCTCAACGCGCGAAAGCTTCATGGTATCGTAGAAAAACCACCACATTCTCACCCGCCTTTCTTCTATCCTTTCAAGAAGACCCGAAGAGTGGTAATGAAAGCGAACCGCGCGGTCGCCTCTCAAGTAAGGACTTTCCCACCGGAGAGGTTTACCTCTGCAGGGCGGAGGTACCGTAGAGCTGAACGCCGCAAAGGTTATGCGTTCTCCGTTCAAGAACTTAAGTGTCACGGTATCGCTCTCCTCGCTCAGCAGAGCTCCCCTCCAGCGGGGCGAAGTGAAACGATTACACTCTCCCGAAGGCTCAAACGTTATGCGGAATCTGCCTTTCTCAACAAAGAAATAGCCTCCACCTTCACGAAGCACTAAATGCGGCAGGCTTAAGCTCCAACATGGTGGTACCAAAGCCTCGCCTGAAGGCCCGAGCCAAGCAGTCCTGAAACCGGGAGTGTAACTCAGGGAAAGATTTATTCTCAAACCGGGCGCAGGCGGACTTATAAGCGGGACCGCCATATCCGCCTGCCCGTAGGGTGTCACAGGCACTGTGCCCTTCAGAGCCTTCGGTGCCGGAATGAATTGCGGCCTAAGGCAGCATTCTCCAGTTCCTGAGGCTCCTGCAAGCGTCGCCTTGCAGAACAGAACCGCTGCAAGGACAAAGCATGCTTTCCTGAACGACGAACGACTTGCGCACTTCGACCATTGTCCTTTCATTCGTTCCTCCTTTCGGTTTTCACAACGGGGAAGTGCCGCAAGGTTCGGCTGTATGTAGTGCGCCCCTATCGCACCCGGCCGCCGGAACCGCCCGCCTTCGGGCAGCAGCCCTGCGGTTCTGTAGAGCCCTTCGAGTAACTCCCGCTCCGAGAGCTCGAAACCCCCAGAGGGGGGCGTCGCAGAGTTTGCGCTCAGGCAGCAGTGTTTTTACAAAGAGCGCAGGTTGAATCAAGAACGAAGAGAAAAAAGAGGACGGAAACAAAAACGGCTTTCAGGACAACAGGAAATTTTTTTACCGGGCGGTGGGAGACGCCGTGCAGCCGCCGGCAATCAGGCACCGCAAAGCGACTGCGCGGTTCGGCAGCGGCGTTTTTCGTCGCCTTTCAAAATCCCCCTGTTCCGGGAACAATTTTGGACCGGGTGCCGTTTAGAAAGCCTTGAACAATCAGCGAACCGCAAAACCGCGCTTTCAAGCACCTCAGGGCTAATATTATCGGTTTCTCACATATTTTGTCTCGGAGTTCGCCGCTCTACCCCTTGCGCGATAGGCTTTCTTGCGTATCAAAGGATTTTTTCACGCAGGCGACTCGAGGGAAAGTAAATCGCAAACACAAGGTTCGCGAGCTTCGAGTAACCCTTTCCGCTCCGGCGCCCGCTGACTTATGGAGTATGGAATATTTTCCACCTCTGGATATAGAAACTTGCACAGGTCAAGGTCCATCCTCGGAAGGCGCTTAAAGCGCCTCTCTTCCCCACGGGCGTTCCTGGCCGTCTTGCCTTTTCTTCCCGCAGCAGCGCTTACATCCGCCTCGCCGCCCCCGAAAGCCGGTGAGTACGAAGTCAAAGCCGCTTGTATTTACAAACTCTCCAAGTATGTGACATGGCCCCCGCATTGCGGACTGCCTAATGCGGCGGTGCCTGAATTCAGAATAGGAGTTGTCGGCCGCGACCCGTTCGGCCCGGCGTGGAGGATCATAAAGGGTAAAACCATAGCCGGTAAAACCGTCGCAATAAAACGCTTCGCTAAAATCCCCCAAAGCGAAAAAAGCCGCAAAGAGCTCTTGCGCTGCAAGGCTCTTTTCGTTTCCCTCTCTTCGGACAAAGAACTTGAAGACCTTTTTGCGCTCATTAAAGGCAAAGGGATTCTGACCTTCGGAGAAAGCGAATCCTTTCTCAGCAAAGGCGGCATATTTCGGTTCGTGCTTATAGAGCGCAAAGTGCGCTTTGAAGTGAATCTCGTCTCAGCCCAACAGGAAGGTTTTTCCATAAAGGCGGCGGTTCTGCGACTCGCTCATAAAGTCGTCAGGAAACCGGCGGACCACAAGGAAAACAGAAGGAGCGGATCGTGAAGCTCAAGACCAAACTCTTCGGTACAACCGCTCTCGTTTCGGCCCTCGTACTCCTGGGCGCATGCGGTGCGTTCGCCGTGTACGAAACCCGCAGCCTCAGGAAACACACCGAACAAAGGCTCCAAGCCGTAGCTGAAACCGTCGGCGAAATGTGCAAACCCACACTTTCGTTCGAAGCGCGCGATGAAGCCCGTTCACTGTTGGCCTCCCTTCGTTCGGATCCGCTTATTCTCCATGCAGCGCTTTATGACAAGAAAGGTGAGCTTTTTGCGCGTTACGACAAGCCGGAGCACCTGGCGGACTCCAGACCCAAACCTCTGTACCCGGCACAGATCTTCTACGGCGACGGAGTGCTTAAGGTAAGCACCCCGCTTGAGCTTGACGGCGAACGCATCGGATCGCTTACCCTTACGGCGGATACAGGCCCCCTCACTCTCGATCTTTCAGAGCTTCTTCTCATCGCGGGCTTCGTAGCTGCGGTGGGGGTGCTTTTTTCAACGCTGCTTGCAGCTTTCTTTCAAAGACTTGTTACAAAACCTCTTTTCACTCTCGTTGATGTCGCCCGCTCCATTTCAAAGACAAAGGATTACTCCCTACGAGCGCCTCAAAACGACGCCGATGAGATCGGTGCCCTCGGCGGGGCATTCAACGATATGCTCGATCAAATCGAAAAAAGACAGCAGGGTTTGGTCCAACTCACCGAAAGCCTCGAAGGTAAAGTTCTGAAGCGCACCGCCGAACTCAAATCCACCCAAGAACAAGCCCTGCGCGAGGCTGCAAAGCTGCGGTCGATCGTAAAAGGGATCGAGGGAGGAGTTTTCTTCCTTGATCGAGAGGGCAGGCTGGTCGAACTGAATTCATATTTGGAGAGAAAGCTTGATTGCATTGAAAGCAAAGACCCTGATTGCAAGCTGCGCATGATCTTTGAAGCCTTCCCGCAGTTGCCGGCGGTTTTGGACGCTTTCCGCAGGGGGGAACGGACCGAGCCCTACCGCACGGAAGCAAGGTTCCTGGGCATGGACGTTGTCCTTGCCGTGCACCCGATTACTACGGCCGGCGCCTACGACGGATCGGTAGGCACGATCACCGACGTAAGCGAGATCGTGCGCGCGAGGGTGGCGGCCGAAGAGGCGAACCTGGCAAAAAGTGAATTCCTGGCCAATATGAGCCATGAAATAAGAACTCCGCTAAACGGTGTCATGGGCATGGTCTCCTTGCTCGCGGACACGCCGCTCTCGGAAGAGCAGCGTCAAATGCTTGAGACCATAAACAGCTCGGCGGAAACGCTCCTGGCCATAATCAACGATATCCTGGACCTCTCAAAGATAGAGGCGGGCAAGATGACAATCCGCCCTACAAAGGTGGATCTGCTTGAGCTTCTCGACAACGTGGTCTCTCTTTGGAGTCAAAGTGCCCACAATAAGGGGCTGTGGATCGGAGCCTCTTTGCCGCCGCAACTACCGCGTTACGTGTCGCTTGATCCGGTAAGGGTACGGCAGGTTTTGGACAACCTCGTGGGGAACGCCGTGAAGTTCACGGAAAAGGGACACGTATTGCTCTCTGTTGAAGCCGAAGAACGCGCCTCGGACCACCTTCTGCTTCGCTTCTCGGTCAAGGACACCGGGATCGGAATACCCCCTGACAAGCAGGAAAGGATATTCGAGAAGTTCACGCAGGCGGACGGTTCTCTTGCGAGGCGCTACAGCGGAACCGGATTGGGACTCGCGATCGCCAAAGAACTCGTCGTACTTATGGGAGGAGAAATCGGCGTGCAAAGCGTTCCGGGCTCAGGCTCCACCTTTTGGTTCACTTTGCCTGTAAAAAGCGAAGCGCAGGTCGAAGAAGCCCGAGACCAAACGGATCTCCGCCTCACCGCTCTTTTGCTTGCGCGGCCGCTTGAAGCGCAGGTACTCAGAGACCGACTTGAGCGCCTCGGTGTGGACTGCCGTTTGGAAGAATCACTGGACGCCGCCTGGAAAACCGCACGCGCAGCCCCCGGCTCCTGTGCTCTGATTGTTGAACTGGAATCCCTTCAACAGGATTCGGCCTTGCAGGAGCTCGCTTCCCTTGAAATTCCCAAGGCTCTGATCGCAGCAGGAGAAAGCGCTCACAGTATTCCGGCACCGGTCCGCTCGGCCTTCTGGACAGTTCTTTCGGCACCTGTCTCGGAGAAACAGCTTGCGGGTTTCCTGGCCCAAGCACGGGAGGGGCGCCGCGCAGAAACGGGAAACGCTTCCAGGGAAGCTCCCTGGAGCGAACTTCGAGGAGCGTTTCAGGGAACAAAGGTGCTTGTGGCCGAAGATCACCCTGCAAACCAAAAGGTTGCCTGCGGCCTTCTTGAGTATCTGGGCTGCGGAGTGAAGCTGGCCGAAAACGGCAAGCAGGCCGTTGAAATGGCGGCGCAGGAAGAATTCGACGTGATCCTCATGGATTGCCAAATGCCGGGCACCAACGGCTTCGAAGCAACCAAAGCGATCCGTCAGGCTGAACGTTCCTCTCGCCGACGTGTTCCCATTGTCGCCATGACGGCGAACGCGCTCAGCGGGGACCGCCAGCGGTGCCTCCAGGCCGGTATGGACGACTACATAGCAAAGCCTGTGGATCGAAAGCAGCTGTACGCTGTCCTTTCAAAATACCTGCGGGGCGCAGGCTGCGGAAAGCAACCTCCATCGCAACCGGACCGCCCTGCAAGCCACCCCGCCCGGCTCCCATCTTCAGAGGAAATCTTTGATCCTTCGGAGCTTCTCCAACTTTTCGAAGGCGACGTGGAGGCCGCACGGGAAGTTATCAACGCGTTTCTCCAAAGCGTCGAAGAGGACCGGAATAACATCAGGCAGGCTATAGCTTCCGGAACCGAAAAAGCACTCGCCGAAGCGGCTCACCGCATAAAAGGCGCTGCAGCGAATATCGGTGCCGGCGCGCTGCGGAAGCGGGCTCTTGAGGCTGAAAAAAACGCACGGTCAGGTGCAATCGACCAAGCCCGCCGGGCCGCGCAGGATCTTCTGCATCTCATAGATCACCTCTGCGCCGTTCTTCGTTCCTTTGACTGGTCAAACGCAAGTAGGGAAAAGCACCATGCGGTTTGAAAAGAGCGGAAACCGAATCTTTTCGCTTGCCGCCCTATGGCTTGCCTACTTTGCGCTCGCCACGGCAGCCTCGCCTCACAGCGGCGATTCCCAAGTAGACGCCCCAGACTTGGCCGCTTTGAGCCTCCAGCAATTGCTTGAGGTCGAAGTGTGTTCGGCGCGCAGAAAAACAGAACCTTTTTCCGATGCAGCCTGCGCTCTTTTTGTACTCACAGGAGAAGAAGCTCGGAGGCTGGGACCCCAAAGCCTGCCTGAACTTTTCCGGACGGCTCCGGGCGTCCATGTTGCAAGAATAAGCGCAAGCAAATGGGCGGTCACGGCCAGAGGCTTCAACGGCAGATTCGCAAACAAGCTTCTCGTACTCGTAGACGGCCGCACTCTTTACACTCCGCTTTACGGCGGCGTTGTTTGGGACATACACGAAATCATGGTCCAAGATCTCGACCGTATTGAGATCATCCGCGGCCCCCGCCCGTCCGCGTTCCGACGCGTGCGGATGACGACGTAACGCCCTGGCTGAAAACCCTTCCCACCACACCTCCCACCAAAGTCTTGAGCAAAGGGTCTATATAGGCGTGCATGGTTCGTAGAATCTTGTTCTCGTTTGTGGTCAAGACAGCGAAAGACCTATGTGGTACGTAAGGTTTTGCGCAGGCGCCTCTCAGACAAGAGTCGAAAGCGTTCAGGTGAACTCGGACTGCTCGGCTTCCGGCTGTCTCTTGAAATTCCCCCCTCCCGTCCCCCCTTTCGGGAGAAGGAGCGGATGCGCCCGCTAACGCGGGCATCCGGCGGCGAAAGGGTGTCTACGAATTACGCACGGTCATATAGCAAGTTCAAGTCGGAGAAATTCTATTGGGCTGAATTAGGGTGGCGGAGTCTGCTTGAGGAAAATCTTACTTTGGATCTTACCGGTTACTACGCTTATGGAGAGGATCTACGGGTTCTCAAGCCGTCTGCACTTTCGCTCGACCCGGGTCCTCCGGCCCACGCCGTGCAGACGCTTCTTTTGAGCAACAACGGCGAAGCCGATATTTTCGGGTTTGAGCTCGCTGCAACCTGGAAACCCTTTCCATGGTGTTCTCTCTGGTGCGCTTACACTTTCTTCAAGTCGTATTTCGAGCGGAGGCCCACTTGGTATGCGGAAGTCCCGGAAGTCCGCGCTCCGCAGAACTAGCTGGCACTTCGTTCCTCCCTGGACCTGCCTCACAATCTTCGCTTTGATACGGCTCTTTTCGTAGTGGAAGGCTTGAAGGTCTTCAAGCAAGTGTCCGGCTATGCGCGTTTGGATCTCCGTCTGGCTTGGCGCCCGTGGGGCGACGACCGGCTCGAAGTGGAGCTCGGGGTGCGCAACCTCACCGATCAGCGGCACTATGAGTACAAAGACGAAGTTTCCATTCTCTCAAGCCGAATCGAGCGAAGCGTGTATGCCGCTCTTTCCGTAAGGTTCTGACCGCCGGGAACCTTCCGTCAGCTCAGGTCCGCAGGCTTGGGAAGGCCTTGCAGGGAAGCAAGCGAACGCTCAAGCTCCTCTTGAGGGAGCGGGTAATCCTTAAGCTTGCCTTCGAAGTAAGCTTGATAGCCGGTCAGATCCATAAGCCCGTGACCCGACCAGTTCAGGAAAATGACCTTCTCCTTCCCCTCCTCGGCTGCAAGCTTCGCCTCGCGGATCGCCTGAGCCAGTGCGTGGCTGGTTTCGGGCGCGGAGATAAAGCCCTCCGTATGAGCCCAGAGAACCGCGGCCTTATAGCATTCAAGCTGGTTGAGGGCCACGGCCTCGATCAGCCCTTCCCGGAGCACATGGCTCACAAGCGGCGCCATACCGTGATAACGCAACCCGCCCGCGTGGATAGGAGGCGGAACGAAAGTGTGCCCCAAACTGTGCATTGGAATAAGGGGAGTGAGCATCGCTACATCGCCTGAATCATAAGCATAAGGCGCGCGCGTCAAGGTGGGACAACTTGCAGGTTCGACCGCCACTACGCGCACCTCCTTGCCGTTCATCTTGTCCGCAAGAAACGGAAAGGCAGTGCCGGCGAAATTCGACCCACCGCCCACGCATCCGATCACGACGTCGGGGTATTCGCCGATTTTCTCAAATTGTTTCTTTGCCTCAAGACCTATAATCGTCTGGTGCAGCAAGACGTGGTTCAGAACGCTGCCGAGCGAATACCTCGTATCTTTTGAGGTTACGGCATCCTCGATCGCTTCGCTTATGGCGATACCCAAGCTGCCCGGGGTATCTGGTTTTTCAGCCAAAATCTTTTTTCCTGTCTCTGTATCGGAGCTCGGACTGGGCACGCATTGGGCTCCCCATACCTGCATCATGATCTTGCGGAAGGGTTTCTGATCAAAGCTAATCCGAACCATGTAGACTTTGCATTCAAGCCCCATCACCTTGCAGCCGAAAGCCAATGCGCTTCCCCACTGACCGGCGCCGGTCTCGGTTGTAAGGCGCTTGATCCCGAATTCCTTGTTGTAATAAGCCTGAGCGACGGCCGTATTGGGCTTGTGACTTCCCGGCGGCGAGACACCTTCGTTCTTGTAGTAAATCCGCGCCGGCGTCCCCAGCGCCTTTTCAAGCCGCCTGGCCCGGTAAAGCGGTGTCGGCCGCCACATGAGAAGCACCTGCAGAACCTCCTCCGGTATTTGAATCCAGCGCTCGGTGCTTACCTCCTGTTCGATGAGATTCATTGGGAAAACCGGAGCAAGATCATCCGGTCCGATGGGTTTGCCGTCCTTTCCCAAAGGAGGAGGCACGGGATGCCTCAGGTCGGCCTGAATGTTGTACCACTGCCGGGGAATCTCATCTTCCTGCAGAAAAATCTTTATCTGTTCAGGCACAGAGACCTCCTTTCCCGCTGGGGAACTTCAAGCCGGTTGCCGGTGCACAAAGTGGAAGATCCAGTATAGAGGAACCGCAACGCGCCCTGCAAGACCGAAACGGGCTCTCAAGCCCCGGCGGCATGGAGAAGCGGCTCCGGGCTGTGGTAAACTTGCAGCGCGCAGACACATGTGTTGAGGACCAAGGCTTTCCGCTCAACCGTTACAGCCGTCATGTCTCAGAAGAAATCCTCAAACTCCTTTATCCGGGAACTCAGGGAGAAGCTGAGCTGCGAGGTCGCCGGGGACGAGCTCTCATGCGGGCTGTACGCCACGGACGCAAGCATTTACGAGATATTCCCCCGTGCCGTCGTCATACCGCAGACCGACGCAGATGTGTTGCAAGCCGTGGAGTGCGCCCGCAAGCACGGCGTTCCGATCCTGCCCCGCGGCGGAGGTACAAGCCTGGGAGGGCAGGCTGTCTGTCCGGGCATGATCCTTGATTTCACGACTCACTTGCGGCGCGTGCTGGAGCTTAACGTCACGGAGCGCTGGGTGAGGGTCGAGCCCGGGATCGTGCTTGAGGAGCTTAATGAATTTCTGAAGCCTTACGGCCTTAAATTCGGCCCGGACCCCGCAACCGGCAATCGGGCCGCTGTAGGCGGAATGATCGGCAACAACGCCTCGGGCGGCCGGAGTCTTATCTACGGATTGACCAAGGACAATGTGCTCGAAACAAAAGTTCTTCTCTCCGACGGCACGCAACTTCGCTTTCGTGAGCTGTCGCCTGAAGAATACGCGGAAGCGGCGTCCCGGCCCGACCGTGAAGGAGAAATCCTGCGCGGATTCCGCGCGATTGTAAATAACAATCTCGAAGAAATCAAACACAGGTACCCGACCCTCGATCGCCGCGTTCAAGGCTACAACTTGGATGCGTTCCGCCCCGGTGAGCCGTGGAACCTCTCGCATCTGGTATGCGGGAGTGAAGGAACGCTTGGAATCGTACTTGAAGCCAAGCTTAAGCTTGTCCCGATTCCCGGCGGAACCGCTCTGTGCGCACTTCACTTTCACAGTCTGCCCGAAGCCCTCAAGCTCGTGCAGACGATCCTTCGGTTCGGCCCTTCCGCCGTGGAACTCATCGATAAAGAGGTTATCTCCTGCGCACGGCGCTCACCGGCCGTGGCCGGCCAGTGCGGATTTATACAGGGTAATCCCGCCGCCGTTCTCATAGTGGAGTTCATAGGGGAAAACCCGAAGCAGGCCGCTCAAAAAGCCGAGGCTCTCGCAAGCGGGCTGGGGCCGGGACATGCGGCTTACGCTGCACCTGTTATCACCGATCCTGCAGGCCAAGAGGCCGTGTGGAACGTCCGTAAAAGTGGTCTCGGCGTACTTCTTGCCGTCAAAGGCGATCGAAAACCCGTACCCTTTATCGAAGACACGTGCGTACCTGTCGAGGCCCTTCCGCAATATGTGGAGCGGATCTCCTCATTCTGCAGAAAACGCAATGTACCGCTTGTCGTTTACGCCCACGCCGGTGCGGGGACGCTTCACCTGCGTCCGCTTCTTAACTTGAAAGATCCGCGCGACATTCAACTTATGAAGGAAATCGCCGAATACGCGTTCGAGCTTATTAAGGCTCTGGACGGATCTTGGAGCGGGGAGCACGGCGACGGGAGGGTGCGCAGTCCTTTCCTCGAACGATACTTCGGGCCGCGTCTTTACGCTGCATTCCGGGAGACGAAAAAGTTATTCGATCCCCAGGGGCTGATGAACCCCGGGGTCATTGTGGACCCGAAGCCTATGGAGGCTGATCTGCGCTTCGGGCCCGGTTATCGCTTCTCCCGGGTTTCAACCGCGTATCATTTCCGCAAAGAAGGATCTTTTCAAGCAGCCGTTGAACTTTGTAACGGTGTGGGCGCCTGCAGGCAGACACTCACCGGGGTAATGTGCCCGAGCTTTCGAGCAACACGTAAAGAGTTTCACACCACAAGGGCCCGGGCCAACGCCCTCAGGCTCGCCTGCTCCGGCCGCCTTAAGGCGGCAGAGCCCTTTCCGGCTGAACTGGAGAAGGTCATGGATCTGTGCCTATCGTGCAAGGCATGTAAAGCCGAGTGCCCCAGCGCGGTCGATATGGCGCGGCTCAAAAGCGAATTTCTCTTCCAGCGACACAGCGCAGCCGGTGCGTCCTTACGCGAGAAAATGGTTGCAGCCTCCCCTCGATTGGCCGCACTTGCTGCAGGCTGGAAAGCGCCGTTTGTAAACGCCGTACAACGAAATGCCCTCTTCCGCTTCTTACTGGAAAAAATCGCAGGCTTTGACAGGCGCCGCGTTCCTCCCTCTTATGCGCGGCTCCCTTTCTACAAATGGTTCCGGAAGAACGCGGAACGTTTCAGCACCGGCCGGAAGACCGTTGTGCTTTTCGACGACACCTACATGAATTTTTATGAGCCGAGCGTAGGAATAGCGGCTTCCGAGTTGCTCAGCGCATGCGGCTATCGTGTCGTTCTGGCGCGCGCCGGCTGCTGCCAGCGTCCCCGCATCTCGCACGGTTTTCTCAAAGAGGCGAAGCGGGACGGGGAAAAGACGTTGCGGAATCTGGATCGATTCATTCGGCAAGGCTTGCCCGTCGTGGTATGCGAGCCGGGTTGCGCTTCCGCCTTGGTGGACGATCTGCCCGACTTGATAGAGGACGAAGCTCTCGGTGAGAGAATCAGGCGCGGTGTCTTCATGCTGGACGTTTTTTTGGCCCGCGAACTAAGGGAAGGAGCTCTGCAGTGCAGACTTTCAAGCCCGTTCGAACGCGTCCTTGTGCACGGGCATTGCCACCAAAGATCTCTTTTCGGAACGACGGCTATGGAAGAAATCCTGCGTAGCATTCCGCACCTTTCCTTCGAGATCCTGGAGAGCGGATGCTGCGGCATGGCGGGATCGTTCGGTTACGAAAAAGAACACTACGAACTTTCATTGCAAATAGGCGAGCAGCGGCTTTTCCCGGCGGTCCGCTCCGCTCCCCCCGGTACGGCTGTTGTCGCATGTGGTTTCAGCTGCCGCCACCAAATACGGGACGGAACAGGAGTCCGTGCCTATCATTTGGCTGAAATTCTGAAAGCCGGCCTTCGGTAAGCGCTCACCGAAGCCCGCAGGCCGCGGGGGAAAAAGCACTGGCAGCCGACCTACGTAAGGTGTTGGAGCATATGGAACTCAGAATGCATGAAATCCGAGTGCGGAAGACTCCGGATTGACAGGACCGGCCGGGGACCGCTAGAATAAATCAGTCCTCAGGACTTGCGGCTCACAGCGAGCCGATCGCGTTCGGTGGAGGTAAACGGGGATCGAAACGCGGACTGCCTGGCCCTCCTGAAAGCTTTTGCGGAGCGTAAAAACAATGAAGCAGTGCGTATCTCGTTCAAGGCGGGTTATCCCACACTCCGTGCTTGTCGCTTTGTGCGCGTTTGTACTTGCTCCCTGTGTATCTGCAGCTTCAGAGGCGGCGCTGCGGGTGGAGCAGGCAGGTACAAGCAGCCGGGTCGTAATCGTCGGATCATGGACAGCCGATGGAGTTCAGGGCTGGTTGTGGAATCTCTGCCACAATCCCGACGAAGTTTCCATTGGAAATTGCGCCGGTGAAACCCAACCCTGGTCGCCTTGCGATCCCGGAGCCTGCAGTGCCGTAACCTGCCCTGAAGATATGCAGACGCCGGGTCCCCAGGGTCAAGAAGCGGATTTCAACGTCGTCAGTGTGTTTTCAAACGGAATCTCACAGAGCGTGGTGCTCTCTTTGGACGGTGCGTGGAGCTTACCTGCAACGGATGGATTCGCCATGCTTGCTGTGACCTATGATTTCGCCCCGCAGGTGAGCTGCTCAAAGCTTGAGTTTTGTACCACCCAAGCACAAGATCCTACCGCTCTTGTGCTTTTCACCGGCGACCGGTCCGTCATTCCGGATACACAGGGCCTCGAACTCTGTCCGGGCGCCTGCACGCTGACTATGAAACTCAGTTCGAAAGAGACGGACAAGCTGTCGGTTCTCCTTGACACCTGCGAGGGACAGGACGTCACCGGGTTTCAATTCGGATTGGCCGTCGATTCCCAGGAAGTACGCGTGGAATCGATCGAACCCGGCGCCGCTGTAGAGGCTGCAGACGGTGCCGACTTTTGGGGTGTCCGTGTTCATGAAGGCAAAGGGGCTACATTGGGCGCCGTGCTCGCTTTGGAACCGACGGGCGGCTCTTGGCGTGCTTTGCCTGCGAACACAGCGGATCAGGAAATAGCGCGCGTCACCCTGTGCACGACCGGAGGCGAAAGTACAGTCACAGTGGGCCTGACCGGCGAGTTAGGTGATCCTGTAGTCGAAGTCGTAGTGGACGTGGACGGAACAAGTTACACCCCTGAGCTTGGCGATCCTGTTTCAGTTACGGTGCAACGCTCTTGCGCCGCGCAAGCTCAGTTTGTTCGAGGGGATGTGAACCAGGACGGCAGATTGAATGTCTCGGACGGAGTCGCTATAGCCCGCTTTGTCTTCAACACCGGAAGACACCGGGATCTGATCGCCGCATGTCAAGATTCGGCCGACGCAAACGACGACGGCGAAGTCACTTTGGTGGACGCCCTTTACGTCCTGCGCTACCTCTTTACAAACGGCCCTGATATTCCTCCGCCCGCAGGCTCTTGCGGTCCGGATCCCACAGAAGATTCGTTGGGCTGCTCGGCCTTCCGGTGCCCCTGAGAAGCCCCTTTCCGGAACGGCTTTCATGAAATTTCCAAGCCCGACTTCCGAGTACCGATAAGTTCGTTCCCCTTCCTGTGTAGGGGTACAGCCGCCCGGCGCTTCCGGACTCCTTTCCGTAGCGTTTCTCTTACAGTTCTCTTGAGGAAATTCCTTTGCGCGCATGGAGTTGCGCTTCATGATGCCGTCTTAATCCTTCGCTCGCATTGCAAAGGTTTTCTTAAGTGTGACAAAACCCGGCCGGCAAGGTTCTCTTTATGAGAGAATTTCACCCGAACCACTTTGATAAGGCGTAGCGGTACCTTACAGGCGACACATTACGGGCCCAGCGCGGAGATTCGTCACATGAGCACTCCATGGAAACCGCAAGAGACAGCGGTCCCGGAGGAAACAAGCCGGACCGGGTGGGCTGAAGAAGCTGCGGGAGACACCCTCCCCCGCACCGTCTTGGTGGTGGAGGACGACCACACAGCGCTGCGGGCCACATGTCTTCTTTTCGAGCGCGCGGGCTATATCGTTAAAGGAGTCACCACGGCGGCCCGGGCGCTTGAAGAAGCCGCGACGGGACGCTACCGCTTGGCCGTCGTAGACCTCAGGCTCCCCGACAGCTTCGGTGACGACATTCTGAACCGCCTCTGCTCCCTCAAGCCCGACATGGGCATTATAGTGCTTACGGGATACGGCTCGCTTGAATCGGCGGCTCACGCCATAGGGAAG